>CAYXFI010000034.1:2463-18308 GCA_964464205.1 uncultured Cytophagia bacterium | reverse complement strand
AAGCCGATCGTCGAGCTGGAAAGGCGTATCCAGGAGATGCGCGATCTCTCGGACAGCCAGAACTTGGAGCTGCGGGAGGAGATCGAACGTCTCGAGGCCAAAGCGCAGAAGCTGCGGAAGGAAATCTACTCCAAACTGACCCGCTGGCAGAGGGTCCAGCTGGCCCGCCATCCGATGCGCCCCTACACACTCGACTACATCGAGCGGATGTGCGACGACTTTTTTGAGCTTCACGGCGATCGCGCCTTCGGCGACGACCCGGCCATCGTGGCTGGAGTGGGCCACATCGATGGCCGAGCGGTGACCATCGTTGGCCATCAGAAAGGGCGCGACACCAAGCAGAAGCTGCACCGCAATTTCGGGATGCCGCACCCGGAGGGGTACCGCAAGGCCCTGCGGGTGATGCAGCTCGGGGCGAAATTCGGCCGTCCCGTGGTGAGCCTGGTGGACACCCCGGGCGCCTACCCGGGGATTGGGGCGGAGGAACGCGGGCAGGCGGAGGCCATCGCCCGGAACCTGTACGAGATGTCTCGTTTGCCGGTGCCTATTCTGGTGGTGATCATCGGCGAGGGGGCAAGCGGCGGCGCTCTGGGCATTGGCGTGGGCGACCGTGTGCTCATGATGGAGAACACGTGGTACTCCGTGATCTCCCCGGAGGGCTGCGCGGCGATCCTGTGGCGGGACGCGGCCAAAGCTCCCCAGGCGGCCGAAGCGATGAAGCTGACCCCTAAGGATCTGCTGGAGATGGGGGTGATTGACGGTATTATTCCGGAGCCTTTGGGGGGTGCGCATCATGACCCGGATGGAGCCGCCCAGGTGCTGAAAGAGACCATCCTCCGGGAATTGGAGACGCTGTCCTCGATTCGGCCTGAGGAGCTGGTGCGGCGACGGATCGAGAAATACGCGAAGATGGGCTTTTGGAAGGAGAAGAGTTGAGGAGGGGCGGTCCCGGGTCGACCTGGAGAGGCAGCGGGGTGTGCGCAATGGGAGCGGTTCAGCACAAGCTTGAGGTGCGCGTTCGGTACGTCGACACCGATCAGATGGGGGTGGTTCATCACGCTCGCTACTTCGAGTGGTTCGAAATGGGCAGGACGGAACTCATCCGGGCGTTGGGCCTGCCCTACCGCGAGCTCGAGCAGGACGGGTACCACCTGCCCGTGGTGGAGGCGCACGCCGTGTATCGCCGTGCGGCTCGCTACGACGACGTGCTCACCGTTGTGTCCACGGTGGAGGAGCAACGTGGTGCGCGGCTCAGGATCAGCTACCGGGTGTTGAGGGGACACGAGCTGCTGGCGGAGGGATACACGGTTCACGTCTTTTTGAACGATGATGGGAGACCGGTTCGTCCGCCGCGGCGCTTCACTGAGCTGGTGACGGGCCGGAAGGAAGTTTCACGGGGTTGAATCGAAAAGGGCTCGTAGCAGAGGGAGGGATCCGATGCTGGACAAGGAGCTGTTGGACATCCTCGCGTGTCCGAAGTGCAAGGGCGAATTGGAGTACGATCAGGAGAACCAGAAGCTGATTTGCCACAAGTGCCGCCTCAAATATCGTATTGAAGACGACATCCCGATCATGCTGATTGACGAGGCGGAGTCGTTCTGAGATCTCGATTGGACACCGGAGCCATGGTGTGGGGCCGAGTGACGGTGGATAAGTTCTGGAATGCGCTTGTTTTATTGCCGGCGGAGGCTTAAATTAGCTCGAAACCTTGGTGTTTGAAGCTTGCGCCGGAGTAGGTCAGATGGACTCGGTGCTATCGAAACAGGTCCTGATGCTGAACTGCAACTACGAGCCCATGAGCGTGGTGCCCGCCAAGAAGGCCATCATCCTATTGTACTTGGGGAAGGCCGAGCTGGTGGAGCGCTACGACCACTGGGTTCGCAGCGTGACCACGCGGATGCCGCTGCCGAGCATCGTGCGGCTGGTGAGCTACGTGCGCGTTCCGAACAAACGCATCATCCTGACCCGGAAGAACATCTTGAAGCGCGACGGCAGGCAGTGCCAGTACTGCGGCACGCGTACTGGGCCCTTCACCGTGGATCACGTCATCCCCCGCGACCGCGGCGGGAAGGATACGTGGGAGAATCTCGTGTGCGCTTGTCTGCGCTGCAACACGAAGAAAGGCAATCGCACGCCCGAAGAGGCGGGAATGCGCCTGCTGCGTAAGCCCCGGAAGCCGAATCACCTGTTCTTCATCCAGCATTTCATCGGGGTGCTGGACGAGCGTTGGAAACCGTACCTGTTCATGAATTGAATCGAGCAGCGAGGGGGGAAGCGGCGATCGGGTCGAGCATGTCCTATCGTGTGCAGTTGCAAAACTTCGAAGGTCCGCTGGACCTTTTGCTTCACCTGATCCGGAAGAACGAGGTCGACATCTACGATATTCCGATCGCCGAGATCACCCGGCAGTACCTGGAATACCTGGCGGTCATCGAGATGCTGGACCTGGATCGGGCCAGCGATTTTATTCTGATGGCCGCCACCCTGATCCGCATCAAGGCCCAGATGCTGTTGCCTCGGCCGGAGGGGGAAGAGGAGGAGTACGAAGATCCCCGTCAGGAGCTGGTTCAGAAGCTGCTGGAGTATCAGCGCTTCAAGCCGGTGGCGGAGGAGCTGGCCGCGCGGGAAGTCCAGCACCGGGATCTTTACCCGCGCAGTTTCTTCCACGTGGAGGGGAACGGTCACGACGAAGAAGACGCGGGCAGTCGCGCCAGCCTGTTCGACCTGATCGCTGTGTTCAAAGAGGTGATGGCGCGGGCTCCGGAGCGCGACTACCATGCCGTGGCGCCGCCGCCCGTCTCGGTGGAGGAACAAATGGACTACGTGCTGGACTACCTGGGGGCGCGGGGCCACGCCTTGTTCGCGGATCTGATTCGCGAACTGCCCGACCGACTGACCATGGTGGTGACGTTCGTGGCCCTGTTGGAGCTCATCCGCCGGGGGATGATCGTTGCGCGCCAGGCGTCTCCCTTCGGAGAAATCTGGATTCAGAGGGTCTAAAGAGGGGCTGGCTTCTCGATGGAACCGGACGAATTGAAGCCAATCGTGGAGGCCTTGATCTTCGCGTCGGAAGAACCGATCAGCGCGCAACGCATCGCGAACATGATCGACGGCGTGACGCCGAAGCGAGTGCTTCAGGCGATCGAAGAGTTGAACCGGGAATACGACGAGACAGGTCGCTCGTTCTTTGTCAAGAGACTGGCCGGTGGGTACCAAATGGTCACCCGCCCCGAATACGGGCAGTGGGTGCGGCGGATCCTGAAGAAAGGCACGCGCCCCAGGCTGTCCAGGGCGGCGCTGGAAACCCTGGCGATCATCGCTTTCAAACAGCCCGTGAGTCGGGTGGAGATCGACTTCATCCGGGGCGTGAATTCGGATGGCGTTCTCAAGTCGCTCCTGGAGCGCGAGCTGATCGCCATCGCGGGCCGTGCCGAGACGGTGGGACGACCGCTGCTGTACAAGACCACCTCCGAATTCCTGCGTTACTTTGGCCTGAATTCCCTCGACGAGCTGCCTCGCCCGAAAGAGATTGACGAACTGCTGGCCTCCGGGGAGGGAGCAGCAATCCTGGCGGAGGCGGAGAGCTCCGCGCAGGAAGGGGAAGAAAGCGGTGAGTGAGAAGGGGGTCCGCATCAATCGCTACCTGGCGATGTGTGGCATCGCTTCCCGGCGCGCGGCGGACGATCTGGTTCGCGCCGGTCGGGTCAAGGTGAACGGAGAGGTCGTCACGAACCTGGCCACCCGGGTGGATCCGGAGCGGGACGTGGTGGAATTCGACGGCCGGGTGGTCCGGCCGCAGGAGCGGACGGTCTACGTCTTGCTCAACAAGCCCCGTGGCTACATCACCACGGCGAAAGACGAGAAGAGCAGGCCCACTGTGCTGGATCTGGTGAAACTGCCGCAGCGCGTGTTTCCCGTCGGACGCCTGGATGCGGACACGGAGGGCGCGCTGATTCTGACCAACGATGGGGCGTTGGCCTACCGGCTGGCTCACCCCCGCTACGGCGTGGAAAAAGTGTACCACGCCGTTCTCGACCGCCCGGTGCGGGATGCAGATCTGGAGAGACTTCGCCAGGGGGTGGATATTGAGACGGGTCGCACGTCGCCCTGCCAGGCTCGCTACCTCGATGATCCCCGCAGGGTGGAGCTGATCCTGCACGAAGGGAAGAAACGCCAGGTCCGCAGGATGTTCAAGGCGCTGGGGTATCATGTGGAGGAGCTCCGGCGCGTGAGCATCGGCGGCATCTCGATCGACGGTGTTCCGGTGGGGCAGTGGCGTTTCCTCACCGAGGAAGAAGTGCGGAGCCTTCGCCGTCAGGTGGGATTGGAAGCCGAGGGGGACGCGTGAGCTGTCGCAAGAAGCCCGTGGTGGCCATCGACGGACCGGCTGGTTCCGGTAAGAGCACGACGGCCCGCCTCGCGGCGAGGGCTCTCGGGTACACCTACCTGGACACCGGGGCGATGTACCGCGCCGTTACCCTCAAGGCTCTCCGCGCAGGTGTGGACGTGCGCGACGATGAGGCCGTAGCTCGCCTCGCGGGGGCGTGCCAGATCGAGTTGGTGGACGAGGACGGCCGCTTGCGCGTTTTTCTCGATGGGGAGGATGTCAGCGAGGCGATCCGCGCGCCGGAAGTGAGCCGCAACATCGGGCCGGTAGCGGACAATGTGCGTGTGCGCGAGATTCTGGTCGCGCAGCAGCGGGCCATGGGAGCGAGCGGTGCGGTAGTCTGCGAAGGGAGGGACATCGGCACCGTCGTCTTCCCCGATGCGGAGGTGAAAATCTACCTCACCGCGAGTGTGGAAGAACGGGCGCGGCGACGCTGGCGCGAGCTGCGCGACAAGGGAGTGCACCTGACGCTGGAGGAAGTGCGGCGCGAGATCGAAAAGCGGGACGTGGAGGACACGAGCCGTCCCGTGGGTGCGCTGAGGAGGGCGGCGGACGCAATTGAGCTGGACACGACGCGCCTGAGCGTGGACCAGCAGGTAGCTCGAGTGGTGGAAGCCGCACGCAGGGCGGAGCGGGAACTGGAACGGAAGGGTTGCTGAGTTTGGCGGAGCTGGACTACACGGCGAGAACGAGACGGGCCGGCGCACTGGTCATTGAGATTGACGAGACGGCTGGCGTGTGCCCGGGTGTGCGTCGAGCCATCCGGACGGCCGAGGAAGAAGCGCAGGCAGGAGAGACAATCGCCATCATTGGTGAGCTGCTCCACAATAGGCGCGAGATGGAACGACTGCAGCGACTGGGCCTCCGAGTGGTGGAGCAGGAGAAGCTGGCGGAAGCGGAACGCCCTGAGCGCATCGCTCCGTACCGTCGGCTTCTGGTTCGAACGCACGGGCTGCCCGCTTCGCTTCGGGAAAAGTTGGAGCGCGCCGGGTTTGAACTGGTGGATGGGACCTGTCCGGTGGTGCGGCGCTCGCAGCGGATGATTCGTACCTACGCTGAACGTGGCTACCAGGTGCTTGTTGTCGGCAAACCGAAGCACCCGGAGGTGCTGGCTCTCGTGGGACAGGCACCCGGCGCAGCGCGCGCCGTGATGGAGCCGGAGGATGTGGGTGAGCTCGACCCGGTGCGTCCGGTTTTCGTCTTGGCTCAGACCACTATTGATCAGAAGCGTTTCGAGCGCGTGCTCGAAGAGATTCGTGCCAAGCATCCGCGGGTAGAGGTTCGCAATACTATTTGCCGGGCGGTGGCTGGCCGTCACGAAGTGTTGAAAGAGTTTGCCGCGCGGCAGGACGTTGTGTTCTTCGTCGGCGGCAAGAACAGTTCGAACACCCGGCAGCTATTCGGCGTTTGCTCCTCGGTGAATCCGAGGACGTACTGGATTGAATCTGCTGACGAGATCGATCCGTCCTGGCTACGCGGGGTCAGGCGGGTGGGGATCTCGGGAAGTGCATCCACACCACACTGGCAACTCGAGGAGGTTGCAAGATACATTCAAATCAAAGCCCAGCAATTGGGTGAGTCCAAGGAGGTAACGTCGAATGGATGAAGTCCGCAACGAACGGCAAAACCAGCAGGAACCCGTGAGCGAGAAAGAAGAGCAGAAGCAAACGCAGGCAGAAGAGCAGGCCCCTGAGCAGCCGAAGCAGGAGGCCAAGGCGCGAAAGGGACCGGCGGCGAAGAAGCCCCGTATCTTCGTGCTCGAAGACGAAGAGATGGAGAGCGACTACACGCCCGAAGAAGCCGAGCTCATGGCCAAGCTGTACGACAGCACCCTGATGGACTTTCAGGAGGGGACCATCGTCCGCGGGAAGGTGCTGGCCGTCGACGAAAACGGGGTGACGGTGGACATCGGGTTCAAGTCGGAGGGTGTGATCCCGCTGGACGAGTTCCCCGATCCGCAGTCGCTCAAGATCGGCGACGATATCGAGGTGTACCTGGACGGAATCGAGGATCTGGATGGCCATCTGGTTCTGTCCAAACGTCGCGCCGACTTCATGCGGGCGTGGGCCCGTGTGAAGGAGATGTGGGAACGGGACGAGATCGTGGAAGGTACCATCACCCGCCGGATCAAAGGCGGGCTGATTGTGGACCTGGGCGGCGTGGATGCTTTCCTGCCAGGTTCGCAGGTGGATGTGCGCCCGGTGCGCGACTTCGACTCCTACATCGGCAAGACGATGAAGTTCAAGATCGTCAAGCTGAATGACTACCGCAAGAACGTGGTGGTGAGCCACCGGGTGCTCGTGGAAGACGAGCTCAAGGAACAGCGAGAGAAGATCCTTGCCAACCTGGAGCGCGGTCAGGTTCTCGAAGGCGTGGTCAAGAACATCACCGACTTCGGAGTATTCATCGACCTGGGCGGCGTGGACGGCCTGTTGCACATCAACGATCTGTCCTGGGGCAGGGTCAGCCACCCCTCCGAGGTCGTACAGCTCGATCAAAAGCTGAAGGTGATGGTCCTCGACTTCAACGAGACGAAGGACCGGATCTCTCTCGGCCTCAAGCAGCTGCAGCCGCATCCGTGGGACAATGTGGACGTGAAGTACCCGGAGGGTTCTATCGTGGAAGGGCGCGTAGTCAGCATCTGCGACTACGGTGCTTTCGTGGAGCTCGAGAAGGGTGTGGAAGGACTGATCCACATCTCGGAGATGTCCTGGACCCAGCACATCAAGCACCCCTCGCAGATTTTGAAGGAGGGGCAGATCATCAAAGCGAAGGTACTGAGCGTCCGCAAAGAAGAGCGCAAGCTTTCGCTCGGTCTGAAGCAGCTTGAGCCGGATCCGTGGGAAGAGCTGGAGAAGAAATACCCGGTCGGTTCGATCGTCGAGGGTAAAGTCCGCAATCTCACCAATTTCGGCGCTTTCGTGGAACTGGAAGAGGGGATTGACGGGCTGATCCACATCAGCGACCTGTCGTGGACCAAGAAGATTCGCCACCCGGGCGAGGTGCTGGAAAAGGGCCAGACCGTCAAGGTGGTGGTGCTGAACGTAGATCGCGAACGTCGGCGGATTTCCCTCGGCTACAAGCAGACGATGGAGAACCCGTGGGACCGCTTCGAGGAGATCTACAAGCCGGGTACCCTGACCAAGGGGAAAATCGCTCGGTTGCTCGAGAAGGGCCTGATCGTGGATCTCCCGGACGACGTGGAGGGCTTCGTGCCCATGTCGCACTTGGCCCGCACGGGTATCCGCAAACCCGCCGATGGCTACCAGCTCGGCGAAGAGCTCGACTTGTACGTGATCGAGTTCAGCAAGGACAACAAGCGAATCGTTCTCTCCGAGAAGAAGGCGCTCGACAAGATAGCGGCGGAGGAGGCGGAGCGGAAGAAAAAAGAGAAGGAGGAAGCCGCTGCGGAAGAGGCTGGGGAAGAGGCGGCCGCAGCTGAGGCCCAAGAGGCGGAGGCGGCGGAAACCGCTGAAGCGGCCGCACCAGCCGAAGCTGAGGCCGAAGCGCAGGAAGCGCCCGCTCCGGAGACGACCGAAGAGCAGGCGGAGACGCAGGTCGAATCGGCTGAGGCCGTGCAGGAGGTCGAGGCTCAGCCGGAGGAGGAAAAAGAGGCGGCGGCGATCGAGGCCTCGGAGGCCGAAGCTGCGAAAGGCGAGGGCGAAGAAGCCCAGGAGAAGGCGGCCGAAAAGCCCACCGAGGAAGAGGGCGAGAAGAAGGCCGAAAGCTGACGCAGAGCAGTGCAACACCGAAGGCCTGGATGCAAAAAGAGTTGGTTCCGCCAACTCTTTTTGCTATCGGCCGTGGCCTCGGGTCTTCGAAGGCGTACACGGAGGGGGTGAACATCGGGCGAAGCTTGGCGTAGAAGAAATTGACAACCACGCAAGATTTTCGCAGATACCAAGCCTGAGCTGCAATGGGACGACACGCGAGAAAAGTCCTTCTGAGAACCTTCGGGTGCAAGCTGAACCAGGCTGACAGCGCGATGCTGGCCGCCTTGCTTCGCGAGAGCGGCTGGGAAATCGTGCACGATGAGGCGGACGGAGCGGACGTGGTGGTGGTCAATACCTGTACGGTGACCCGCCGCAGCGAAGCCAAAGTGCGGCAGGCGATTCGGCGGATCGCGCGGGAGAATCCCCGTGCGAACATTGCTGTGGTCGGCTGTGCAACCCAGCTGCATCCCGAGGCGTTCCGGCACCTGCCGAATGTGCGGTGGGTGCTGGGCGTGAACAGCAAGTTCGACCTCCCGGCCGTGCTGGAGAGGGAGGAGGGAGTGGTGCGCCTGGACGAGGCCCAGGCGGAGCTCGTCGCCCCTGCGGTGGGGCTCTTCGCTCCGCGTACCCGCGCGTTCGTCAAGATTCAGGACGGGTGCCGTTTCCGTTGCAGCTACTGCGCAGTGCCCCTGGCCCGGGGGAGAAGCCGAAGCGCCGACCCCGAAAAGGTGCTGGACCAGGTGGCCGAAGCGGAGGAACGGGGTTTCCGCGAAATAGTGCTGACCGGCGTGGACATTGGCAGCTACGGGATGGATTTGCGGCCACGGCGTTCTCTCGCCTGGCTGCTGCAGCGACTCGTGGATCGCACCAGAGAGGTACGCATTCGTCTGAGCTCGGTGGAGCCGACGGAGCTCACGGATGAGCTGGTGGAGACCGTGGCGTCTCTGCCGCGCGTGTGCCGGCACTGGCACGTGCCGCTCCAAAGCGGAAGCGACCGCGTGCTGCGGGCCATGCGACGGCCCTACACGGCTCGGTTCTTCCGGGAGCGCATCGCCGCGTTGACCGAGCACTTCGACACTTTCGGCCTCGGAAGCGACGTCATTGTCGGCTTCCCGGGCGAAAGCGAGGAGGACTTCCGGGCCACGCGGGAACTGGTGGAGCAGCTCCCATTCACCTACCTGCACGTGTTTCCGTACTCCGGACGTCCCGGGACGGATGCGGCGAAGAGACCCGACGACGTACCCAAGTCGGTTAAAGAACAACGGAGTCGGGAGCTGCGCGAGCTCGCCGCCGGGAAGAAGCGGGCCTTCCTCCGTTCCCTGGTGGGGACGAGCCAGGAGGTGTTGGTGGAGTCCCGGAAGCGGGATGGACTCCTCACCGGCCTGACGGACACCTACGTCCGCGTCCTCTTTCCCGGTCCGGAGGAGCTCGTGAATCGCCTTGTGCGGGTGAGGATCGTGTCGGCTGGCTCGGACGTGGTGCGGGGCGAGTGGTTGCAGGAACACCGGTTGACTGGTGTTCGGCAACGGCGGGAGAGTTGTCCAGTTCCTGAATGAGAAGAGGAGAGACCGCTGGATGAGCCGTATGGGCAGACCGACGAAGTTCTACATTCGCACTTACGGCTGCCAGATGAACAAGTATGACTCCGAGATCGTGGCGAGTATCCTCGAGAGCTACGGTCTGCAGGAGGTCTCTGCGCCGGAAGACGCCGATGTGATCCTGGTGAACACCTGCAGCGTGCGTGAGCACGCCGAGCAGCGGGTGCTGGGCTACCTGGATCATCTCCGCTTGCTCAAGTCCGCTTCGGGTGAGCGAAAGATCGCGGTAATCGGCTGCATGGCGGAGCGGCTTGGGGAAAGATTGCGCGAGAAGAAGCCCTTTGTCGATTTCACCGTTGGGCCGGATCACTATCGGGAAATCCCCCGGCTGCTGGGGCTCGCCAGCTCGGACGAACGTTCGGGCGGCGGAGGCGGGCTGGAGACCTACAGTGACATCTTTCCCTCTCACCGCAAGGGGGTGAGCGCCTGGGTTGCGGTAATGCGCGGCTGCGACAACTTCTGCACGTACTGCATTGTGCCCTACCTCCGGGGGCGCGAACGCAGCCGTCCTGCTGCCAGCGTTCTGGAGGAAGTGCGTCGGCTCGCAGCGGAAGGATTTGTCGAAGTGACGTTGCTCGGCCAGAACGTGAACAGCTACTGGGATGGCCAGCACGATTTCGCCGATCTGCTACGAATGGTGGCGGACGTGGAAGGCATCCGTCGCGTGCGTTTCGCCACTTCGCATCCCAAGGATCTTTCGGACAAGCTGATCGAAACGATCGCCGAGCACCCGAACATTTGCAAACACGTTCATCTCCCGGTGCAGTCGGGTTCCACCCGGATCCTCCGCAAGATGAATCGCCGCTACACCCGGGAGCATTATCTGGAGCGGATCGCGAAGATCCGAGAGGCCATTCCCGAGGTGGCTCTGACCACGGACGTGATCGTCGGGTTTCCCGGTGAGACGGAAGAGGACTTCGAGCAAACGCGCTCGCTCCTCGAAGAGGTCGAATACGACGGAGCATTTGTGTTCCGGTACTCGGTGCGCGAAGGTACCGCGGCGGCCCGACTTGAAGACGACGTTCCCGAAGAAGAAAAGATCGCCCGACTGGAAGAGCTGAATCGTCTGCAGAAGAAGATTTCTCTCAAGCGGAATCGGGCCTACGTGGGGCGGATGGTGGAGGTGCTCGTGGAAGGCCCGAACCGGAAACGGCCTGGCCAGTACATCGGGCGGACCGACACGAACAAGATCACGGTGTTCACTCCCCGGCGGCCGGAGGAGGTGCAGACGTTCATGCGTCTGCGCATTCACGACGCGTCCGCCCACACGCTTTTCGGGGAGATTCCCGGTCCAGACGGCGTGCGCGAGGTAGTCGCCGCGGAGGCGGAAGTGCAGTCCTGAGGACGTCACTCAACGTGGAGCCTTGTCATGTGGATCCTGCGCTGGCTTGTCGGTGCGTTGATTCTGCTCTTTGTGGTGGGGTTCGCCCTGCAAAACGCGGAACAGGAAGTGTCCGTTCGCTTCCTCACCTGGCAGACTCCGAATCTTCCCCTTTGGGTCTTCCTGTACGCGGCATTTGCTCTGGGAGTGCTCACCTGGCTTGTGGTGAGCATCGCCCATTCTCTCTCCCTGCGGGCGCAGGTCCGGCGTGCGCAGCGGGAGGCCCGTAGGCTGCAGCAGGAGCTGGATCGTCTGCGCAATCTGGCGATTGAGGAGGATGTCGAACCGGGAGAGTCCCAGTCGTAGCTCGCAAGGGCGGAGGCACAATTCTCGAGGACGCGCATGCAAGGGGTAGACTACACGTACGTCGCCGTGGGCGTCGTAGCCGCAGTGATTCTCGGGGCTGCTGTGGCGTGGGCGATCCGGCGGAGCCGTTCGAAAGAATCGCCGGAGGACCTGTACACGGCGGGTCTGAACTACCTGTTGGCCGGGGAGAAGGACCGGGCTCTGGAAGCCTTTCGTAAGTCGGTGGCCCGGAACACGGCCAATATCGACGCCTACATTCGGATTGGGGACATTCTGCGGGAGAAGGGACAAACCCTGCGCGCGATCAAGATACACCGTGAGCTCACCGTTCGCGCCGGCCTGACCCGGGAACAGTTGCTCGCCATCTACCGCAGCCTGGTGGAGGACTACCTCGCCGCGGGCGACAGGGAGAAGGCGGCGGCCGTCTTGCTCAAGATGTTGGAGATCCAGAAGGAGAATCTCTGGGCTGTTCAGACCCTCATTCGTGCCTACGAAGATCTTGGCGACTGGGAGAAGGCGGCGGCGTGGCGCAAGAAGTTGCGGTCGATCCAGGGGACGGACCAATCGCGCATTCTCGCGTTGTACAAAGTGGAGCAGGGCCGCGAGGCTGTGCGGGCGGGTAAAGAGAAAGCGGCCCGAATTCGTTTTCGGGAAGCGATCAAGATTGATGCGGCCTGCGCTCCAGCGTACCTGGAGCTGGCCGATTCCTACGTGCGAGAGGCCCGGGAAGGGGATGCTCTTAAGGTGCTGCGGGACTTCGTCCGGAAGGCGCCGAAGCAGGCTTACTTGGCTTTCTCCCGGATTGAGGACGTGCTGTTCAAGGTGGGGCAGTTCGGGGAAGTGGAGAAGATCCTCCGCGACCTGATCGCGGAGCACCCCCAGGCGGTGCGAGCGCGACTGGCCCTGGCGCGGATTCACGAGAAACGCGGTGAGATCGACGAAGCAATTAAGTTGTGCGAGGAAGCCCTGCAGCACGAACCCGGATCCATGGCGGTGCGTTCCCAGCTCATTCGCCTCTACCAAAAGAACGGCGATACCGAGCGGGCGCTACAACTGGCTTCGGAGATCGCCGAAGCGGGTGCGGAAGAGCGGGCCAAGTTCGAGTGCAGCACCTGCGGCTACCAGTCGGCGGAGTTTTTCTGGCGCTGCCCGAAGTGTGGGGCATGGCAGCCGGCATTCGAGCGGCAGTGAGGCAGTCGTGAGGAAGGCTCGTGGAGCAGGGGGGCGCACTGAGTTGGGTTGATTGGTCGTTCGGGCGGAGCAGCAACCCAGCAGTCCGGACCGCGGGCGCGAGTCGGAGCGCCAACGCGGAAACAGCTGGGGATGATTTCGCGGTCGGTAGCGGCAACGGCCCCGGCTAGGTGGACTCCGCGAGGCTCTGCGAACCGGGCCCAACCGGAGTCATTCTCCGGTAGCGCTGAGGTAACCGGCTGCTCCCCAGCTCGCTAGGATGGGAAGCTTGTGGAAAAGTCCCAAGTCTTAGCAAACCACGGAGCCACGGAGGACACAGAGCGGCAGAGGGTGTGTTGAGCAAGCAATTATCTTGGCAGCGCTCCCAAAGCGCACTGGCCCCGTTTGACCACCTGGGTGATGGGGCAGGGCTAAGTCTCCCGTGTATCTTCAATAACTTCAGTAGGGTGTCCCGGATGAGCTTCTGTGCGAGCAAGGCGCTCTCGGACGTAGTCGCGTTCGTTCACCGCGCTCCGTGGTATCCTGGGTGCGCTCTGTGTCTCCGTGGTGTGGGGATACTCTTTCACAGGGCTCCTTGCAGGTGCCCCCGCCCGCTGCCCTGCACCGGTTGGGCAGGCGGAATCAGGGAAGAACTCGCGTGAGGCTTTCCGAAGTGAGGTCATTTTCGCTGCGCATCGGAATCGAAATTCGGAGAACGTTCCGGACCATCGCGGGCGGTCTGTGGGTCCTGAGCGTCGCTGGGACCGTGTTGCTGGGTTCGGCCGGGACCGTGTACGCGCAGGACCTGGACCAGATCGTTCGGGCCATGGACGGAAAGAAGCTCGAGGAGCTTCTGCGGTTGCTACCCCAGGCCGAGGCGAAATTTCCCGGTCATCCCGTCGTGCTTTACCTGAAGGGGCTTCTTTCCGAGGACGCCGAGCTTGCGCTGGGCTACTACGAGGAACTCCTGGGCAAGCACCCGGAGAGTTCCTACGCAGACGACGCGCTCTATCGAATCTGCCAGTACTATTTCGCCAAGGGTCTGTACACGACCTGCCGACTGCGTTGCCAGCAACTCCTGCAGCGCTACCCCGGTTCCGAGCGCCGCGACGACGCCGAGTATCTGCTCGCGAGCGCGTTCTTCGCCTCAGGACAATTCGACTCGGCCTACGTTCGCCTGCGCGAATTCGTTCGCAAGTACCCGGCATCTCCCCTCCTGCCCCTTGTCAGGAGCGATTTGCAGACGTTTCGTGACCGGGCCCTTCGGGTGGGCCCCGGCGGGGAGAGCAAGGAGCGGCCTACGGATCTGGGGGAGAAGGAAGTCAGAACCCGGCCGGCACCTGAACAGCCCGAGAGGGGAGAGTTCACGGTGCAGGTGGGAGCATTCCGACAGAAGGCGAACGCTCTTCGCCAGCAGCGGATTCTCGCGGAGTACGGGTACCGGGCGGAGATCGTACCGAAGCAGGTAGGGGGCCGAACCTATCACACAGTCTGGGTGGGCCGGTTCACTTCGTACCAGGAAGCGGACGTCTTTGGCCGCGAGCTGGGTGACCGTCTCGGATTGCCGTACCGCGTGGTGCCTGTACGCTGAAGACTTGCAGTCTCGGGAAGAAAGAGACGGACGCTGGAGTACACGATGAAACCTTTTCTCGACGCCGTGCGCGAAGGCGTTGTGTTGTTCGATGGGGCCGTGGGAACGATGCTGCAGGCGCGCGGGCTCCCTCCGGGCGAACCCGCGGAGAAGTGGGTGCTGGAGAACCCCGACGAGGTGCTGCGTCTGCACCGCGACTACGTGGAAGCCGGCGCAATGGTGCTGACCACCGACACCTTCGGGGGGAACCGATTCAAGCTCAACCAGTGGCTCGACGACTCGCGCGTCCGGGAGTTGAACCGGAGGGCGGCGGAGCTGGCGCGCGAGGCGGCCCAGGACCGCGCGTACGTGGCGGGATCGGTGGGACCGACTGGCGTGTTCCTTGAACCTCTCGGGACGGTGAGCCGCGACGAGATGCGGGAGGTGTACCGGGAGCAGATCCGGGGGCTGGTGGAGGGCGGTGTAGACGTGATCATCGTCGAGACGCAGATGGACGTGCAGGAGGCTGTGCTGGCGGTGGAGGCGGCCAAATCCGTGTGCGACCTGCCGGTGATCGCCAACATGACCTACGATCCGGGCAAGTCCGGCTACCGCACCATGATGGGAAACACGGTGGAGGAGTGCGTGCGGGCCCTCGAGGCAGCCGGTGCGGACGTGGTAGGAAGCAACTGCGGCACGGGCATCGACGACATGATCGGCGTTGTGAAGGAAATGAGTCGCCTGGCGTCACGTCCAGTGCTGGCGGAGCCGAATGCGGGGCTCCCGCAGCTGGAGGAGGGCCGGACGGTGTACAAAGAGACACCGCAGGAGATGGCGGAGAAGCTACCGAAACTGATCGAGGCCGGCGCCAGGATCGTAGGGGGATGCTGTGGGACCACACCGGAGCACATTCGCCTGTTTCGCAAGATTGTGGACGATCTGCGTGGGGCGAAATGAACGGGAGCGAGCTGGAATACCCCGGTCCCGTGGAGGACGCCGCCGCCGGGCACCGGGACCGCCTGGTCCGGACGAAGAAGGAACTCTTCGTGCGGAACCTCTTCGATCGTCTGTCCCCCAGCTACGATCGTTTCAACGATCTGGCGAGCTTTGGTTTGCACCGCCGGTGGCGAGCCCGGGTGATCCGGGAGATCGACTTGAAGCCGGGTGAGCGGCTGGTGGACTTCTGCTGCGGCACGGGTGATTTCCTCGAACTGGCGGCGCTGCGGCACGGTTCTCGAGTGCAGCTTGTGGGGCTGGATTTCTCCCGACAGATGCTGCAGGAGGCACGGCGAAGGTTGTCAAACCTCGGACTGAACGGCACGGCGGAGCTTCGCCTCTGCAACGTAGAAGCAACCGGATTGCCCGCGAACTGGGCCGACGCCGTGACCTGCGGATTCGCCCTGCGGAACGTGGACAACCTCGAACGGACGTTCGGCGAGATGCTCCGGGTGTTGCGCCCTGGGGGACGAGTGGCGCTGCTCGAGCTCTCTCAGCCGGACGGCGTCGTACTCCGGCGCGGGTTCTGGCTCTACATCGACCGGCTCCTGCCCTGGATGGCCCGGCGCGTTGTTCCCGATCGAGTGTCGCTGTCGTACCTCAGCGGCTCGGTGCGAGGTTTCCTCCCACCCCGCGAGGTCGCCGACCTGCTGCGTCGGGTGGGATTCCGCGATGTGGCTGTACGCCGACTGTTCGCGGGCGTGTGCCGAATCTACCTGGGCAC
>CAYXFI010000034.1:0-2363 GCA_964464205.1 uncultured Cytophagia bacterium | reverse complement strand
GCGATGTGGCTGTACGCCGACTGTTCGCGGGCGTGTGCCGAATCTACCTGGGCACGAAACCGGATTGACGTATCGGGATAGGTCCGGGCGCGGGCCGCGAGGGACGTCGGTTGCCCGGGGCGAAAGGGGCGTACCACGCACCAGGAGAGGTGGGAAGAAGGCAGGTTGAACGCAGCGACGCAGAGGACGCTGCGAGTAGAGGACGGACCGATGAGGAACTCCTCCGACCGGCCGGCTCTACTCGAGTCCGCTTTCGCCCGAATTGGCGAACACGCCGAGAGGGCGACTCCGAGCGAGGAAAATGTTCCCCCAGTGTCGTTTTCCACAGGGACCGCGGCCTGTAGCCCTGCTGAAATCCTTTTCTCGTGCAAGTCTTTGCCTTCGCTGCGCCACTGCGGTTTGTAGTACCTCTTGGGGACGTTTGACTAGAGCAACGGATGGTAGACAACTCGGGGTGGTAGGACGGAGGCACCTGACATCTCCGTGGCGGGAGGGCGGTTTCCCCGGGAACTGGATCGAGCTCCGGGGAAGCGCCCGGGAGAAGACGGAGCTTGCGGGGTGGGCACGGCGGGCGCCGGACCAACCCCTGCCGCAATGGTCGGTTGTTCGTAGTGGGCGAGCCCAAGGTGTATGCTGAGCCCGGAGGTGAGGGAGGATGCGGATCGATTCCTATTCGTTTGGACGGATGGTGGTTGAAGGCAAAGAATACAGGGCGGATCTCATCCTCGACAACAACGACGTGCGTCCCAATTGGTGGCGGAAGGAGGGGCACAAGCTTCAGCTGGAGGACATCCGGGAAGTGCTCGACGCCGTGAAGCCCGAGGTCTTGGTAGTGGGCAAAGGGAAGTTCGGCATGATGCGAGTAGCCCCTGAGCTCGAGCGGTTTCTGGAGGAACGCGGAATCGAGCTTCGGGCGGCCAACACCGGGCGGGCGGTGCAAGAATTCAACCAACTTGCTGGGAAGAAGAGGGTGGTGGGGGCTTTTCACCTGACGTGCTGAGGGACGGCCATGAAGCTGGAGACCGCTTTCCGGTACGGGGTGCGCCAGCCGCGCAAGTTCTTGGCCCTGCTACTGAACTTGCCACGGCTGGTGAACCTGCACATTCGTCTGCTTCGAGACCCCCGTGTTCCGCTCTTCCCGAAAGTCCTATTTTGCGCCGCCCTGCTGTACGTGGTTTCCCCCGCCGACCTGCTGCCCGATTTCCTGGTTCCGCTCTTCGGCTACACGGACGACGTGATCGTCCTGATCGCAGCGTCGCGGTATCTTCTGGGCAGCGCTCCGCCCGAGGTGTTCCGGGAACATCTGGAGGCGGTGGACGCCACCTGAGGTACGTTCGCCAACCACGCGTTCAAAGCCGGTGATTCCGCGAAGTCAGGAGGCGAAACGGTGCTACGTACACGCTCCATCTGGACGGCCCTGATCGCAGCGCTGCTGGGTAGCTGGCTGGAGGCATCGGGTCAGCCGGCGATCCGTATCGTCTACCCTGGGGAGGGGGCGCGAATCCTCGCCACCGATTCCACGTTCATCTTCGGCCAGGTGCAGCCAGCCGCTGCGGAGTTCACGATCAACGGTGTTCCGGTTCCTCTCTACCCGAATGGGACGTTCCTGGCTTTCCTGCCCGTCGAGCTCGGCGAATTCACCTTCCGCTGTGTCGCGCGTGTGGGCGGCGACTCCTCGGTCGTGGAGAGGCACATCACTGTCCTGCGGCCGCTTGAGTCGTGCCCCACCGAGAGCCTCGTGGTTGATTCCACCTACGTTTTTCCGCGACAGGACCTTGAGCTGTGTCCCGGAGAGCTGGTGCGCGTAGCGGTGAAGGCCACGCCGGGTTGCTCTGCCTATTTCCGGATCGAAGGGATCACGGACCTGGTTCCAATGGCCGAACAACCCCCCAGCCGCTTCTTCTACTGGGGAGAATCGGTATTCGGCAGCGCAAAGATCGAGAATGCTCCACTTCTGCGCGGGATCTACACCGGCGTTCTGCGGCTTCAACCTTCGGATTCGGCCCAAGGGGCGCCCATCGAATTCGTGTTCACACGGGGTGACGGGGACACGCTGCGCGTTCGGGCTCCCGGCCGGGTGAGCATCTTGCACGAACGCACCCCGCGAGTGGCGCGGCTAATCTGGAGGGAGACCGTGGCCCGCACTGGCCCCGGCCTGGGCTACGATTTGTTTCTGCCCGAGGGCGTGAAGCTCTGGATCAAGGGACGTCACGGAGCCTACTTGCGGGCGCGACTGTCGGATGACGAGGAGACGTGGGTCCCGGCGGAAGCGGTCGAGTTCTTGCCCGTCGGGACACCACCCCCGCAGCCGGTCATTCAGGTCGTGCGCACCGAGGACCGAGGGCGGTGGGTACGGGTGCGCG
>CAYXFI010000033.1:0-18313 GCA_964464205.1 uncultured Cytophagia bacterium | reverse complement strand
CGAGAGGCGGTCTCTTTACGACCGAGCATGCCCCGAATGCGACCTGGCCTCAACTTACCCAGAAACTCACGTAGCAAAATTAGGAACGAAGCTGAATCGCTGGGCTGCTCTGGCCTTGGGATTCGGCCGGTACCAACCCATTTCAGCCCCTCCGGCGACGGGGCAATCGGAGCGCTACGGGCCGGGTTGCCGCCTTGCGTTCGTGTATCTCCGAGAGTGTCTGTTGAGCGGGGACGGGCGCATCCGTGGGACGTGGACACGATCGGGTCGATGTGGTTAGGCGAGACGGGTAGCTGCGCGGATGAACCGTGCGCTGGGGTGAAACGAAAAGGTACTGAGGAGGAAAGGCCATCGGATACCATTTTGGTATTAGCAAAAGTCAGCCTGAGTTGAGAGGGTACCAGATTGTGCGGTAGTGCGCAGCGATTGACAAAGCTTTACTCTGGCACAGTCGCTTGCGACGTTTTTTCCACCGCCGCGAAGACTGTTTCTGCTCGCGGACGAAAAGTTGGGTTCGACCGGCTGAAACGAGGCGATGCCTGGGGAAGTAGCGCGAGACGGGATCCGGAGCGACAGGGGCAACAGGATGTGTGGTGTGCGGAACCAATTCGAGCGGGATACCCATGACGCGGAAAGGGTTGCACTTGGTTGGGCTTCTGGTGGGCTTGTGCGTGCTGGTCGTTGGATGGGGCCAGTTTGCATGAGCCCAAGGCTACGTGGGTCCCACGTCTGTAAGACCTGCCACCAGGCTATCTGGGATGAACATGAACTCCGGTTACCCCTGGAAGATCCAGAAGGTGCAGCGAGGGCCCCCGACCTACCCGGAAGGAACCTCTCCCGGTGTTCCGAACCCCCTCCGGACAAAACGTCGAACGACATCACCTACGTGATCGGTGGTTCTGGTTGGAAGGCCCGCTTCATGGACCAGGAGGAGTACATCCTCACCGGCGATTCCATTCGGCAGTACAAGCTGGCGAATGAGGACTTTGGCGCTGAGGCGGGCTGGGTTGGTTACGACGCGGCCGAGGCCGCCCGGAGTCCCTAAACCTGTGGCGGCTGCCACACCACCGGTCGGGTCGCTACGGGCGAGGCGGGTTACACCAGGACAACCTGCATGGCATCTACGGCACCTGGACTGAGCCCGGCGTGAGGTGCGAGGCATGCCACGCACCCGCGTCCGAGCACGTGTCCGCGCCGCCGGACAGCACCAAACGGCCTAGCACGGAAGAGCGCTGCGGCGACCGCCATTCCCGCTCTGATCCCAATGTGATCGATGCTGAGGGCGGATTCGTAAAGCATCACGGGCCAGTACGAAGAGCTGATCGCATCGCCACACAAGGTGTTCAAGTGCCAGACCTGCCACGATCCACACAAGAGCACCAAGTACGAGCTCGGCGAGTTCAAGGGCCAGGATGCCACTTGCAAGACCTGCCACCCGAACGTGCAGATCAAAATGGCGGAAATGGCCAATCTCGAGTGCCGCGACTGCCACATGCCTCGGGTTACCAAATCCGCGATCAAGATCACCGTGGAGACGGGGGCTGGCCCCATTGGCGTGGGTGACATCCGGTGCCACATCTTCAGCATTAGCGACGATCCGAATTACAGCATCTTCTCCGCGGATGGGCACAGCGTCGTGAAGGACGTCGAGGGCAAGGCTCATCTGGAGATTGGTCGGGTGTGCTTGCCTTGCCACGCGTCCCACGACGTGGCTTGGGCGGGGCAGAACGCGGAAGCCGCCCACAAGGGGGCCACTGCGGTGGCTTCGTACAGGGCTCCCGCGGACGTGCCGCGCGAGTTTGCTTTGCACCAGGACTACCCGAACCCGTTTGATCCAACCACCACCATCCCGTTCGACCTGAAAGAGAGTCCGGTGGTGAAGTTGACTATCTACACGCTCACGGGACAGGAAGTGGCGACCGTCACGCATGAACGACTGCTGGCCGGGCACGGTCAGGTGACGTTCACCGCGGATGAACTGTCTTCCGCTGTGTACGTGTACCGCCTGACCGCCGGAGACTTCACAGCCGTGAAGAAGACGACGCTCCTCAGGTAGTACCCGGTACGGCTTCGACCTCCTGGCAGGCGGCCGCTCCATCTGGGGCGGCCATTTTGTTCACAGGATCTGCACGCCTCGGAACGCGCAATCCGTGGCTCCGGGATCGGAAAGGCTCTCATCCTGACCGCCAAAGATGCCAAGGGAGTGGACCCCCTTTTCCCTTGACTTTTAGACCGCTCTTTGAGATATTTTTGCGCGCGTGAAATAGTCCGCTCGTGTACCGTAGGCTGGCAAGTCATTGCCAGTCTTCTTTTTGCCGCGTCGAGGGCGCCGGGGAAGATGGTGGAACGGGTACCCAAGGTACTGCCCATAGCTGCCGTTGCCTACTCGGACGAAAAAGCCGCGGAGGAAGCCCTAGCGCGATTTGCCGAACGGGCGGGCCCGTTGATCCTCCGCAGTCCGAGCTACAATTTCAGCCGCTTCACGAGCTACTACGACGCGGAGATGGGCCCCTCTCTCGAGAAATTCTTCGCCGCCTTCGGCAGTTTGATGGACCCCGGGGAACTGGTGGACCTGAAATTGTACGCCATGGGGGTCGAGGATGCCTTCCGGAAAGGGGGCCAGCGCACAGTGAACCTGGACCCGGGGTATCTGGAATTCTCCAAGCTGGTACTGGCGACGACCAAGAATTTCGATCACCGGGTGTACCTGGCGCAGGGCATCTACGCGGACATCCAGTTGCGCTACCGGCGCGGCAGATTCCAGGTCAACGACTGGACGTACCCGGACTACAAGTCGGACCTGGCAATCGAGTTCTTCAGTGAGGCGCGGCAACGGTACGTCGATCTCGAGAAAGCCTCGAGGGCAGTGCCGCAGCCGGACGAGCCAGCCGACGAAGTCTGAGGACCGCCTGCTTTCCAGAGCGTTCGGACAAGCTCGCGAAAAGTCGGACGAACACCAAGGACGTAGCGAACGCGGGGAATTGCGTTCCGCGTACGCTGACCCCGGCGAAGAGGAATTCAGACTGAGACAGCAGGCTAGCTGAGGTGGTCTGCGGTCGCGGAGGCTGACGGCTCGCGCTCTGCGTCGTTGCGGTTGAGCGGCGGTTTTGCCGTTGGTGCGCCAGAGGGTCTCGGACGAGGCAAATCGCAATCGGGACGGCGATTGAGTTGAGCGGAGTGACGTACAAGAAAGCCGGCGTGGATCTGGAGGCGGCCGAGGAGGCCGTAGACCGGATAAAGGCGCTCGCCCGTTCCACCCATGGGCCCAGAGTACTGGCGGACCTGGGCCATTTCGCAGGGTTCTTCGACGCCCTGTTCACGGACATGCGTCACCCGGTGCTGACCAGCAGCATCGACGGAGTTGGCACCAAGGTCAAGATCGCTGTCGCGCTTGACCGGCACGACACGGTGGGCCAGGACCTGGTGAACCACTGCGTCAACGACATCATGACCTCGGGTTCCGAGCCGCTTTTCTTCCTCGACTACATCGGAACGGGCAAGCTTCGCCCGGAGGTGGTGGAGCAGATCGTTTCCGGCTTGGCGAAGGCCTGCCGCGAGAACGATTGTGCTCTGGTGGGCGGCGAACTGGCGGAGATGCCGGGCCTCTACTCGCCGGGCGATTACGACCTAGTGGGCAGCATTGTGGGAGTGGTGGACCGGGAGAATATCATCGACGGTCGGGCGATCCGGGCTGGGGACGTGCTCGTGGGACTTCCTTCTACCGGGCTGCACACCAACGGATATTCGCTGGCGAGGCACGTCCTGCTCGATCGCGCGGGGCTCCGGCTGGAGCAACACGTGGAGGAAATCGGAACGACCCTGGGCGAGGAGCTGCTGCGCGTGCATCGTTCCTACAGAACGGCCATTCGGGAGGCGGTCGCGGTGGGTGGAATCCGAGGCATCGCACACGTCACGGGGGGTGGCATCGAGGGCAATACCCAGCGGTTGTTGCCTGCGGGGCTCGAGCTGCTTGTGCGCTGGGACTGCTGGGAGCGGCCGCCCATCTTTGAGCTGATTCAACGATTGGGGGATGTGCCGGAGGAAGAGATGCGCCGCACGTTCAATTTGGGGATCGGCCTGGTCTTCGTGGTCGAGCGCGACAGGGCCTCGGGCGTGGTCGCGGCCCTGCGCTCGGTGGGCGAGAACCCGGTGATGATCGGTGAGATCGTGGGCGCATGAGCAATGTCCGCATTCGGCGCTGCCGGGCGGTAGGTGTGGGGCAGCGCTTTTCAGGTGCGAGCTGGGTCGTACGGAGGGAGTAGAGCTGCGATGGCACAACTGATATTCGCGGTGGTCGTGTCCTACCTGCTCGGGGGGATACCCACTTCGGTCATTGTCGGAAAGGTGTTCCGCGGCATCGACATCCGCCAGCACGGAAGCGGGAACGCCGGAGCCACGAACGCTTTCCGCGTGCTCGGATGGAAACTGGCTCTTCCCGTGGTCGTGGTGGATATCCTCAAGGGTACGGTGGCGGTCCTGTTCGTCTCGGCTCTGGCCATCGGGGCCGTTAAAGCCCCGGAGGTGGTGATTCGGCTCGCGTGCGGCATCGCCGCGATCGCAGGTCACATCTGGACGCCTTTCGCGGGATTTCGCGGCGGCAAAGGGGTGGGCACCGGCTTCGGGGTGATGATCGCGCTGGCGCCCCTGCCGCTGCTTCTGGGGGCGGTGGTTTGGATCGTCCTGGTCCTGTTCACCGGCTACGTGTCGGTGGGAAGCATCGTGGGCGCCATCTCAGTGCCGATCTGGATGCTCCTCGTTGCCGAATTGCGAGGTTCCTCTCCGGACCTCATTGTTCTGTGGACGACCGTTGTGGTGGCTCTCGGGATCGTCTTCACGCACCGGTCGAACATTCGCCGTCTGCTGGAGGGGCGGGAGAACCGCTTTCGCACCCCATTCGTGAAGCTGGAAGTCAAGCAGGGCGGCGCGTAATGGCGGAACGCTTTTGTGTCCTGGGAGGAGGGAGTTGGGGGACGGCCCTGGCGATCCTGCTGAACTCCGTCGGCCACGAGGTGTCGATCTGGGAGCCACTGGAGGAACGCGCTGAGGAGATCGCGCGCACGCGAGAGAATCGGATCGGTTTGCCGGGCGTGAGAATCCCCCGGTCGATTCGCATCGGCGCGGATCCGGAGGAGGTGCTGGATGGGGCGGCGTGGCTGGTCCTGGCGTTGCCCTCGCACGTCGTCCGCGAAGCCCTGCGGAGCATCGCCAAGGCAAAGCAGGACTGGGCGCCTGTGACGGTGGTCAGCGGGACGAAGGGCCTGGAGATTGAGACCTTCGCCCGGATGTCGCAGGTGATCGCCGAGGAACTGCCCGTGCGACCAGAACAGATCGTTGTGCTTTCGGGGCCCAGTCACGCTGAGGAAGTGTCGAGAGGCATTCCCACTGCGGTTGTGGTGGCTTCGGCTTCGGAGGAATCCGCGAGGCGGGCGCAGGCGGCCTTCATGAACCCGCGCTTCCGGGTGTACACCAGCCGGGATGTCGCTGGAGTGGAGCTCGGGGGAGCCCTGAAGAACATCATTGCGATTGCGGCGGGCATTTGCGACGGGCTTGGCTTCGGCGACAACACCAAAGCCGCGTTGCAACCCCGCGGGCTCGTGGAGATGGTCCGGCTCGGCCGGGCGCTCGGCGCCGATCCCATGACGTTCGCCGGTCTGAGCGGCATGGGCGATCTGATCGTCACCTGCATGAGTCGCCACAGCCGAAACCGCCGTTTTGGCGAGTACATTGGCCAAGGACTGTCTTTCGACGAGGCGATGGCGAAAATGACGATGGTGGCCGAAGGCGTGCGGACGGCCAAAGCCGCGCACAATCTGGCCCAGAAGCTCGGCGTGGAAATGCCCATCACAGCGGAGGTGTACCGAATCCTGTACGAGGGCAAAAGACCCCAGGACGCGCTGATGGACCTGATGACCCGGGATCCTAAGATGGAAACCTGGGGGTAGGAGGGCACCGTGATCAAGTCGATACTCTTGCCGGTGGACGGGTCCGCGTACACGGAATCCGTGCTACGGCATGGGATGGAGCTCGGCAGAGCCCTGGGGGCTCTGTTGCGCGTGCTCACCGTGGTGGATGTGCGCACCTACGAGTGGGTGGCCGCATTCGGCTCCGACGGTTTCGTTCCCGTGATGCCTTCGCCCAGCTACCGGGAGGAGACCGAACGCGTCCTGAACGAGAAAGCGGATCAGACTCTGGAACGGACCCGAGAGCTCATCGAGAAAGAAGGCGCGGGAGTGCGGTTCTCCCTCGAGAAAGTGGCCGATTCTCCCGTGGACGCCATCATGGCCAGGGAGAACACCGTGGACATGGTCATCATGGGACAGAGAGGAGAGTACGCGCGCTGGGAGTCGCGGCTACTGGGCGCCACAGTGGAGTCGGTGAGCCGACAGCTCGAGAAACCGTTACTCGTCGTGCATCAGCACCACCGCCCGTTGAAGTCGATGCTCGTGGCCTACGACGGGAGCAAGGCCTCCAACCGGGCCCTACAACTTGCCGCCGAACTCGCGGTTGCGCTCAACGCCTCGCTGGAACTTCTCACGGTGCAGCGTGACAAGGAGTGGGCCGATCGCGTGCTGTCCGAGGCGATCCAGTACCTGGAGGCTTACGAGCTGAAGCCGGGCACCCGCTGGGCCACGGGAGATCCTGAGGACGCCATCCTGTCTGCCCTGGAAAAGGACGGGTTTGACGTGACCGTTTTGGGCGGCCACGGACACTCCCGCCTGCGCGAGGCAATCCTGGGCAGCACCACAGTTCACGTGATGCGTCGGGCTCCCGTTCCCGTTTGTCTCGTACGCTGAAAGGCCAAACGGCGGAGGTGGGTTCAAGGATGTCGCTCATGCGCGAAGACCGGATCTACGTGGAGGAAGCTGGCAAACACGTCGGGGAGGACGTCTGGATCTACGGTTGGCTGTATCACCGGCGCGACAAGGGCAAACTGCAATTCCTGCTGGTGCGCGACGGTACGGGCATCATTCAGTGCGTGGTGTTCAAGCCGGACGTGGCGGAAGAGGTTTGGGAAAAGGCACTCGAGGTGACTCAAGAGTCCTCGATCAAGGTCTACGGGACTGTACGGGAGGATGCGAGGGCCCCCGGGGGTTACGAGCTCTCGTTGAAAGACATCGAGATCGTGCAGATCGCCAAAGACTACCCGATCACCCCGAAGGAGCACGGTGTCGACTTCCTGATGGACCACCGCCATCTCTGGCTGCGCAGCTCGCGCCAGCACGCCATTCTGCGCGTCCGTCACGAAATCATCCGGGCGATCCGCGATTTCTTCGACGGTCGCGGGTTCACCCTGCTGGATGCTCCCATCTTCACCCCCGCCGCCTGCGAGGGCACCACCACGCTCTTCCAGACCGACTACTTCGGCCACAAGGTCTACCTGACCCAGAGCGGCCAGCTCTACATGGAAGCGGGCGCGATGGCCTTCGGCAAGGTGTATTGCTTCGGACCCACCTTTCGTGCGGAACGCTCGAAGACGCGGCGCCACCTGATCGAGTTCTGGATGGTGGAACCCGAGGTGGCCTACTTCGATCTGGACGACGACATGCAGCTCGCGGAAGAGCTGGTGGAGTACATCGTTCAGCGGGTGCTGGAAAACCGCCGGGCAGAACTGGAGAAACTGGGCCGCGACCTCACTCCCCTGGAAAAGATCAAGGCCCCGTTCCCGCGGATCAAATACGACGAAGCGGCCAAGATCCTGGACGAGGCCGGGACCGGCTTCCGCTTCGGCGACGATTTCGGCGGCACGGACGAGACGGTGATCTCCGAGCATTTCGACAAACCGGTGATCGTGCACCGCTACCCCGCCTCCGTGAAAGCGTTCTACATGAAAACCGACCCGGATGAGCCCGACCGGGCTCTCTGCATGGACATGCTGGCGCCGGAAGGCTACGGCGAGATCATCGGCGGGGGGCAGCGCGAGGACGATCTGGAGAAGCTTGAGCGCAAGATCGAGGAGCACAATCTGCCCCGGGAAGCCTTCGAGTGGTATCTCGATCTGCGCCGCTACGGCACGGTGCCCCACGCTGGGTTCGGGCTGGGGATTGAGCGCACGGTAGCGTGGATCTGCGGTCTGCCGCACGTTCGCGAGACGATCCCGTTTCCGCGAATGCTCTACCGTCTGGAGCCGTGATGAGTGTCGTGAAGGAACATCGGGTGATCGCCGTCCTGGGCGGTGGGGTGGTCGGCCCGGACATCTTCAAACTCGCCGAAGAAGTGGGCCGACTGCTCGCGGAACGTGGCGCCGTGGTCATCTGCGGCGGCCTGGGCGGTGTGATGGAGGCTGTTTGCAAAGGGGCCAAGGAGAAGGGTGGCACCACCATTGGGGTACTGCCGGGGTACTCCCGGTGGGACGCCAATCCCTACGTGGACCACGCCATTGCCACGGGCATGGGCGAGGCTCGAAACGTCATCATTGTGCGCTCGGCCGACGCAGCCATCGCCGTGGACGGGGAGTACGGCACCCTGTCGGAGATCGCGTTCTGCCTCAAGCTTGGCGTGCCGGTCGTCAGCCTGGCCGGCTGGGATTTCGACCCCGGAATCCGCACCGCGGCCACGCCGGAAGAGGCCGTGAACCTCGCGCTGTCGCTGGCGAGCTCGCGCGGGCAGAAGATCGGTTCCTATCGGAAATCGTAGTGGCGAGGGGAGATGGACGCAAGAGCGAGGATCGTAGTGCACGGAATGGTGCAGGGCGTAGGGTTCCGCTATTTCGCCTACCGCAACGCCACCATCCGGGGCCTGAAGGGTTACGTCCGCAACCGCCCTGACGGCTCCGTGGAATCCGTCGTGGAGGGCGATCGCGGCATGATCGACGACTACATCCGCGAATTGAAAATCGGACCGCGTTTCGCCAGGGTGACCCGCGTGGACGTGAAGTGGGAACCCTACCAGGGGACGTTCGGCGACTTCGAGATCAAGTTCTGACTTCGGACAACTAAACCTGACAGGAGAACGACAGCACAAGGGGCGCGTATGGACCTGAAAGCAAAGATTCGCAGCATCCCGGGATTCCCGAAGCCGGGCATTGTGTTCCGCGACATCACCACACTTCTCAAAGACCCGGAGGCTTTCCGCGAGGCTGTGGACCGGATGGCAGCCGCGTTCGAGAAGGAGAAACCCGAAGTCATCGTGGGCATTGAGTCGCGCGGCTTCATCCTCGGCGGGGCAATGGCCTACAAGATGGGCGCGGCGTTCGTGCCGGCGCGCAAACCGGGCAAACTCCCGGCTGAGACGGTGCGGGCTGAATACGCGCTCGAGTACGGAACCGACGCGGTGGAGATCCACCGGGATGCCATCCGGCCGGGACAGCGCGTGCTTCTCGTGGATGATCTGCTGGCGACCGGCGGAACAATGGCGGCCACTGCTTCGCTGGTGGAACAGCTCGGGGGCAAGATCGTGGGGATCGTCTTCCTGATTGAGCTCAGCTTCCTGAACGGACGCAAGAAACTCGGCGATTACCCGATCGTGGCGCTGGTGGACTACAAGAGCGAAGACGAGTGAGCCCCGCACCGGGGAGGGACGCTGGAGCGTTTTCGTCAGGAGGTGGAATGGATCTCTTCGTTGGTCTGGACCTGGGTGGTACGTGGCTGAAATACGGCATCGCGGGCAGCGACGGTGAACTCCTGTTCAAAAGCAAACGACCTTCCGAGGCGAAGGCGGGCCGTGAAGCGATCTTCGGCAGCATGATGGCGGCGGTGCGTGAGCTGCGGGACCGCTTCGCGGCGAAAGGTTCAATCCGTGCGATCGGTGTCGGCTCGCCGGGACTGGTGGACTACCGCCGCGGTTACCTGATGGGCGGTGCTCCGAATCTGCCCGGCTGGGACGGCGCCGACATCCGCGGGGTGCTCGGAAAAGAGCTTGGTGTGCAGGTGTACGCGGACAACGACGCCAACGTGATGGCCCTCGCTGAGTCGCGCCTGGGGGCGGCGAAAGGTGCCAAGCAGGCCATCTTTCTGACGCTCGGTACGGGCATCGGCGGCGGAATCGTAATTGACGGGCAGCTTTACCGCGGGGCCTGGTTTGCCGGTGCGGAACTGGGCCACGTGGTCATCAAGTACGACGGGCGCCCCTGCAACTGTGGCAGTGTCGGATGCGTCGAACAGTACGCTTCGGCTCCGGGCATGGTCCGTACCTACCGGGAGCACCTGCAGGCGGCGGGCAAACCGGCGCCCGAGGATGTGACGACCGAAGTGATTTTCGCCCGGGCGGCGGAAGGCGAAGAGGAAGCGAAGAAGGCTATTGAAGATACCGCGTACTACCTCGGCGTTGCGGTGGCCGGTTTTGTGAACATCTTCAACCCGGAGGTCGTGGTGATCGGCGGCGGGGTGGCGGAGGCGGGGGACGAATTCATCCGAATGGTGGAGAAGGTCGCGGTGAACCTAGCCCAGGATGTGGCCACCCAGGGACTGCGCGTGGTGCGCGCCCGCATGGGCAACGACGCGGGCGTCGTGGGGGCCATCATGCTGGCGGCCGAGGGTTACGCCAGCAGCGGTGTTGAGTGAGCGGATCAGCCTCGGCTGAGGCGCGGGTCAACGGTGGTGCTGTGGCCACAAAGGGCTCGCGAATGGATGCGGAACAACGCCGCCCGCAGTGTGGAGTTCGGGCGTTCGGCGGATCGGAGGCCGCCGGGGGCTCGGTCTTACTCGCGGAGGGAGGAAATTGAAAGCCAGAACGCTCCTGTACGTCACGGTGGGGGCGGTGGTGGTATTGTTGGCTTTGAATCTGGTTTGGACGTTCACGTGGATCGGTGAGGGCCTGCCCGCGGTATTGGCCATCTACGCCGGGCTTGTGTACATGCTCGTGTCCGGTCGAAGGGTGCCCATCCGATGGGCCTTCGGTGTGGTGGGGTTGGCGCTGCTGGTGGAGTCGGCGGAACTGCTGAACGCGGGCCCGGCCAATCTCGGCCGTTTGGACTACTGGATGTACGGCGCCAATGTGGCGCTGGCCGGGCTGTTTGTGCTGTTGCTGCGGCGTTTCAACCGGGCCGGGATGCTCGACGCGCGGGTGTGAAGTCGACGCTGAGCGCTGTGGAGCTGAGAGGGGATTCGGGAACTATCTCTCGGTGAGCGCGATCTCGCTGGGCTGGGTCCACTGGGAAGCGGCGTGTGCCGGGGTTGAAGGTAGCGATCTGCGAATGGGCGCCGGATCGGGGTTCCCGGCCCAGCTCGAATCGAGGGTGCGAGTGATGGGCGGCAACGGCAAGGTTTGGGTGGGAACGAGCGGCTGGAACTACCAGCACTGGGTGGGTGTGCTGTACCCACCCGGCCTCCCCACGGGCCGCTGGCTGGACGTCTACTCCGGGCGCTTCCCGACCGTGGAGCTAAACAACACCTTCTATCGCCTGCCGAGGGCGGAGGTTTTCCGCGGCTGGCGGGAACGGTCGCCGGATGGTTTTCTGTTTGCGGTGAAGGCAAATCGTTTCATCACCCACGTGAAGAAGCTGAATGACCCAGCGTCCTCCGTCCAAGCTTTTGCGACGAATGTGCACGAGCTGGGACCCAAGCTGGGTCCTGTGCTGTTCCAATTTCCGCCTTCGTGGAAGTGGAACGGCCAGCGAGTGGCTGACTTTCTGCAGTTCCTCCGCACTCATTCGGTTTGCAAGGACTGGCAGATCGCTTTCGAAATCCGGAACCCAACCTGGCAGTGCGACGAGGCCTACGATCTCCTGCGCCAGCACGACGTGGCCCTCTGCTTCGCCGACTGGCCGGACCTGGACGTGACCGGTCCGCTCACCTCGACACGTTTCGTGTACGTCCGCCGTCACGGTCCGACGGCGCTGTATTCCTCCGGGTACACGGACGAGCAACTCGCTGAGGATGCCGAGCGGATTGCCGCCTGGGTCGCGGCAGGGTTGGACGTGTACGTGTACTACAACAACGACTTTGGCGGTTGGGCCGTCAAGAATGCTCTGGACCTGATGCGGATCCTGGAAGAGATCGGTTGCCGGACGGTGGTGAGACCGGGGGCGCCTGGTGAACAGTGAGCAACAGAATTTCCGAGGAGGGAAGATGGTGGGCCAGATCCCGCCGCGATTGAGCCTCGCACAGACTCCCACCCCACTTCAAAAGCTGCAACGATTGTCCGAGGTCCTTGGTGGACCCGAAATCTGGATCAAGCGCGATGACCTCACCGGCTGCGTAGTCAGCGGGAACAAGGTGCGCAAGCTGGAATTCGTGTTGGCCGATGCGCTGAGGCAGGGCGCCGACGTGGTGATCACGTGCGGCGGCATCCAGTCCAATCACGCCCGCGCCACCGCCGTGCTCGCAAGACGAATTGGACTCTTTCCACATTTGGTCCTTCGCGGGGAGCCGCCCGAGGGCGCTCCCGACGGGAACCTGTTTTTGGACAAGCTGTTCGGTGCGGCCATCACCTACGTGACGCCCGAACAGTACCGGAACGAAATCGATGATATTTTCGCTGAGATCCGCCGCACGTACGAGAAGCGGGGGCAGAGGGCTTACGTGATCCCTGAGGGCGCGTCGAACGAGCTGGGCGCATTCGGCTACTTGCGGGCGACGCGAGAGATCGTGGAGCAGCTCCGCCTCGAAGGTTTGTCCGTGAACTACGTCGTGACGGCGGTTGGATCGGGAGGCACGCTCGCGGGACTCCTACTGGGAAAACGCCTGTACGCGCTCGAGGCGGACGTGGTCGGTTTCAACGTGTGCGACACGGCCGAGTACTTCCGGGAGAGGATCATGGGTATTCTGAGGGCAACGGCCGAGCGGTACCACCTGGGACTGGGCGTGTCGCCCGAGGATATCCAGATCATCGACGGCTACGTCGGCCTCGGTTACGCGGAGAGCAGGCCGGAAGAGCTGGCGCTGATTCGGGACGTGGCTCGCCTCGAGGGCATCGCACTGGATCCGGTGTACACTGGCAAGGCGATGTTCGGGCTGATCGATCAGATCAGGAAGGGGCGCTTCTCGAAGGAGGATCGGATCCTCTTCCTGCACACCGGCGGTGTTTTCGGCCTCTTTGCCAAGCGGGATCAAATGGATTTGGACGTGGAAGGAACCCCGTCCCTGACGGGGCGGAGCGCGTGAAAGGGAAAGCTTTGGCGAGAATCGGTCCGGTCGCTGCGGAAAGGAGATGGACTTGATCGGTGCGAAACGGGTGGTTCTGCTCGGTGGGGCTGCAGCGGCTTTGTTAATGGCCGGCTGTTCGAAGAGTCCCTGGAAGGGGCCGAAGCAGGTCGTGTTTCGTACGCCGGACGGCTTGCGACTGATGGGCACGCTCTGGCTGCCCCGCCAGGGGCCGTCTCCGGCCGTGCTGATGGTTGCGAATCCCGAACAGGATCGGAAGGTCTTCCGCCCGCTGGCCGAACAGCTGGCCGCGGGTGGAATCGCCGCTCTGGCGCTGGATCTGCGCATCCAGGGCGAGTCCCTGCGGGCCAACCAGCTCGCCGATCCGCTGTCCCCCGAGCACCTGAAGCACCTGCTGGACGACGTGCGCTACGTGTTCGAAGAGATGCGCCGGGCCAGTTACTCCGACCCGGCGCGATTGGGGCTGGTCGCGTGCGCCGACAATTCGGAGGTGACGTTGCGTGCCCTCCTGGGTAAAGAGGCCCTGCGGGCGGTGGCCCTGCTCTCCCCGGTGTTGTCGGACTCCACCTACGGCCGTCTGGTGAACGCCAGGCTTCCCGTGTTCGCCGTCAGTAGCTACGACGATCCGGGTGGAGCGCCCCTAGCCAAGAGGATCGGCGAGGAATCACGAAGTCCGGACACGCGCTTCAAGATCTACTACGCCGCTGGCAGGGGCAGCGACATGCTGTGGAGCCCGGAGGGCTCCGACATCGTGCGGAGGCTCGTCACGTGGTTCGCTCAGGTGCTGGAGGTTCCCGCGGAATGAACCCGTCTCACGTACGCGTTTCCGCGCCCGGCAGGATCTGCCTTTTCGGTGAGCATCAGGACTACCTGGGTCTCCCGGTGATCGCTGGGGCGATCAGCCTGCGGATCTGGGTGGAGGGCGAGTTCAACGATTCGGGTGTGTTCGAGATCGATCTGCCGGACGTGAACGACCGGCAGGAATTCGAGGCGTTGTTTCCGGTTCCGTACGTGCTGGAGAGGGACTACCTGCGCAGTGTGGCCAACGTGCTCTGGCGGGCTGGTGTAGAGCTGCCCAGGGGTGTGCGAGCGCGCGTGTGGGGCAACATCCCTTTGAATTCCGGCACTTCCAGTAGCTCAGCTCTCTGTGTGGCCTGGACCCGCTTCCTGCTGGCCTACTCCGCGGGGGACCGCCGGGTCGACCCGCTGCAGCTCGCCAAATGGGCACACCAGGCCGAGGTGTTGGAATTCGGCGAGCCGGGGGGAATGATGGACCACGCCCTTTCGGCCTACGGCGGGCTGTGCTACGTGGAATTCGAGCCCGACCTCTTGATCCGCAGGATACAGGTGGATCCGGGGGCATTCGTCTTGGCGGACAGCAAGCAGCCGAAGGACACGAAGGGCATTCTGGCACGCGTGCGCGGCGGGATTGAGCGCGCTGTGGCCAAATTGCGCGAGGTGGAACCGGGCTTCGATCTCAGAACGTTCCCTGCGGGAAACGTCGGCAGGTTGGCTGGTGTGCTGACGGCTGAGGAGCGCGAGCTGCTGGAAGGGGCGCTGCGAAATCGGGACATCACGCAGGAAGCCCTGCGGGTGCTTACGGCCGAGCGCTTGGATCGCCCCAAACTGGGGCGCTTGCTGCTCGAGCATCAGAGAGTGAACCGCGAACTGCTCAAGATCTCAACGGACCGGCTGGACTCGATGATCCGCACCGCCCTGGAGGCAGGCGCCTACGGCGGCAAACTCAATGGTTCGGGTGGCGGCGGTGCGATGTTCGCGTACGCGCCGGAGAATCCTGAGGCCGTGCGCGAAGCACTCCAGCGGGAGGGCTATCGGGCCGACGTAGTGCACGTGGATCAGGGGGCAGTGGTGGAGGAGATGGGGTGACCGGCGGACGGATCGCTCGTTGACACCTCGTCGGCGCGGAGGTTGGACGGCATCGGAACCGGACTAAGGGCTGGATGACGGAGAGGGCTGCAGACGGACGATGAACGGAAATGGCTACGTACTGAGGATGCGGGGGATCTCGAAGCGTTTCCCGGGCGTGCAGGCCCTGGACAACGTGGACTTTGAACTCAAACGTGGGGAGGTCCACGCCCTGGTAGGCGAGAACGGCGCGGGCAAGTCGACCCTGATGAAGATTCTGGCGGGGGCGCTTCAGCGGGACTCGGGGGCCATCTCCCTGAACGGCACTGAGGTAGAGATCCCTGATCCGATTACCGCCCAACGCCTGGGCATCAGCCTGATCTACCAGGAGTTCAACCTGGTCCCTTTTCTCAGCGTGGCCGAGAACATCTTCCTGGGCCGGGAGCCGAGGAAGAAGTCCGGCCTGATTGACTGGGTGACCCTGTACCGGGACGCAGAACGGATTCTGGCCCGTCTCGACGTGCAGATCGACGTTCGGGAGCGGGTGCAGCGGCTCAGTGTGGCCGAGCAGCAGATGGTGGAGATCGCCAAGGCGGTTTCGTTTCGCTCCAAAGTCCTGGCAATGGACGAGCCCTCGGCCACGCTCACCGAACACGAGCTGGAGCGCCTGTTCGACCTGATCCGGGGGCTCGTGGAAGAGGGCGTGAGCGTGATTTACATCTCCCACCGCCTGGAGGAAATCTACGAGATCGCGGATCGTGTGACGGTGCTCCGGGACGGCAAGCACGTGGCCACCGACCGGGTGGAGAATCTCACGAAAGAGGACATCGTGCGGTTGATGGTGGGGCGAGAGATCAACGAGGAGTTCCCACCGCGAGAGGCCAACATCGGCGACGAGGTCCTGCGGGTGGAGGGCCTGACCCGGACTGGTTTCTTCGAGGACGTGTCCTTCCACGTGCGGGCTGGCGAGATTGTGGGCGTGGCGGGTCTTGTGGGAGCGGGGCGGACCGAGGTGGCGCGCGCTATCTTCGGTGCTGACCCGATCGACAGGGGACAAGTGTACCTGAACGGCCGGGCGTTGGAAGTGCGGAGTCCCCGCGACGCCATCGACGCGGGCATCGGCCTCGTGACGGAGGATCGGAAGGCCCAGGGCTTGATCCTGGGGATGTCCGTACTGGAGAACATCACCCTGCCCAGCCTGCACGAATTCAGCCGGGCGGGTTTCATCGACAAGCCGGCGGAGCGTGAAGCAGCCTCCCGCTACGTGCAGGAGTTGCGCATCCGGACCCCGTCCCTGCGACAGACGGTGCGGAACCTGAGCGGTGGCAATCAGCAGAAAGTCGTGCTGGCGAAGTGGCTTCTCACCAACAGCAAAGTCATGATCTTCGACGAGCCGACGCGCGGCATCGACGTGGGCGCCAAGTGGGAGATCTACAATCTGCTGAATACGCTGGCGGCTCGGGGCGTGGCCATTGTGATGATCTCCTCAGAGCTGCCCGAAATCCTGGGCATGAGCGACCGCATTCTGGTGATGCACGAGGGGAGGATCGCTGGCGAGCTTCCGAGGGAGCAGGCCACCCAGGAACGGGTGATGCAACTCGCGACGGGGCAGGCCTGAGAACCTCCGACGAAAGGATTGCCCCTCGCGCGGAATCCGATGGTCTGTTTCCAGCGGGGGATGCCATGGCTCGACCAACTGTGGAGAGTGCAGGGCCGAGGCGGGTTTCGCAAGTCGCTCGAGCGAGGTTCTGACCTCGGCGTCGCCGGGCCTCTTGCTGGCTCTCATTGGCGGGACTCTTGAAAGCGTGCGGAACCCGCAGGGCTGGTGGGCGCCGAGGCGGCTGTGACGGGTGTGGATCGAGGGAGTTTTCTGAAAACCGGTTGGAAAAATGTTCAGGAGATGAGATTGCGCGAGACACCAGTGGCATTTCGCAGCGACGATGCCCAACTTGTGGGCATTTTTCATTACCCGGAGGAAGATCAGGACAGGATCGTGGTAATGTGCCACGGCTACACGGGGCACAAGGTCGAAAACAAACGCCTGTTCGTGGAGGCCGCTCGAGCGCTGGCGGGCGCCGGGATCGCGGCGTTCCGGTTTGACTTCTACGGGTCGGGGGACAGCGAAGGGGACTTCGTGGAGACCCGGATCTCGACGAACGTCCAGAATCTCAGGGACGCGGTGGATTTCGTACGCTCCTGCGGGTTCCGGAGGGTCGCTCTCCTGGGGATCAGCATGGGTGCGGCCACCTGCATCCTGGGTATGCAGGCTGGACTCGATGTGGAGTGCGCTGTTCTGTGGAGTACCGTGCCGGATTTCGCCCGCCTGTTCAGCTCCAAATCGGGGGTGGACGTAACTCGAGCGACGCTCCCGGAGACGTACGAGTACAACGGCTGGCTCGTGCACCGGGACCTGATCACCGATGCTCTGCGCTACGACGTGCAAGCGGCGGCGCGGAACGCGAAAGTTCCCCTGCTGTTCGTGCAGGGCGATCAGGACGACCCGGTGTTCGTCGAAGGGTTCAACATTTTCCGCTCGGCGGAATTGCCGCACGCGGATTTCGTCCTGATCCCGGGGGCCGGTCACACGTTTCAGACCGTGCGCCACAGGGCTGAGGTGATTCGAATCACGCTCGAGTGGTTGAGGAAGATCTGGCGGTAGTGGGTCCCGGCGGGCAGACCAAAGCGAAGGAGCGGAGGAATGTTCACTGCCCTGGTGAAGAGCTATCTCTTGAATTTCGCCTACGTCCTGCTTCGTGCGCTCGTCTACGCAGTTGCGGCCTATTTGGCCTGGCGCATGTTCGACAAGCTGGAGAAGCTGGACGTGCGCGCGGAGATTGCCGAACGTCACAACCTTGGTCTGGCCATCATGATTGCGGCGCTTTTCCTCGGCCTCGCGTACGTGATCGGTCAGATCTGAGCCTGCATTTCCCATTCCGTCGATTTCTGGACCCCGTGCTGTGCGCTCGATTCCGGATGATTCGGTGTTGTGGCGGCGAGAGAGCAGCGGATCAGCTCGGCCGAGCGGGAGTGGCGGGGTTCTTCGGCATCCGGCGGCCAGTCTCGGTGTTGAACGCGGGGTCGCAGGCCGTCGACAGCGACGGAGAGACGGAGGTACCAAGGCCGGCGGCTGTTGGGTCGGCGCCGGAAACCGACGGTTTGAAATCCACAGTGCGGGGAAGGTTTCGTCAGCCTGGTCCGAACTCCCGGAGGCGACTACGGAGGAAATCGCCGTAGAGACTTTGCTCGGTTCGAGACGGATCCCCCGGCGGGTTTCTCAAAGGGTCATCTGGGGAGAAGGCTCTGGCTAATGTTGGGTGTTTGGGAAAACCTAACTGGACTAATGGAGCGAAGTGGGGTTCCCGGAAGAGTGAAATGCGAGTGAACGCGTGGACCCAAGATCGTGATCG
>CAYXFI010000032.1:0-18605 GCA_964464205.1 uncultured Cytophagia bacterium | reverse complement strand
AGAAGTCGGATTTGAATCGCCGACGTGCTCAATGTAGCTCAAGCGGCTGACTCCCGGCTTCAACGGGCTGATGCTCTCGCACCTCCACCTCAGGACACGTCGTGCGCAACAGGAGCGTCGGGGACCGCAACGCGACTGGGGAGGCCGATCGGGCCGAGGTGCGCTCGAACCGTGCAGGACGGTGGGACGTGTGAACAGTACGGCATCCGGGCCTGCCGCCTGGGGTGAACTGCGGCCGCTCCGGCTCGGTATCGCACGAGGCCCGGTGTGGAGAGGGGATCGTGGTGGGCAGCGAAGTGCCCCTGTGGGGACACTGTGCCCGTACGGGGAGCGCCGGTGCCCCCGTGTGGCGGGGGCTGCCTGCGGGAGCGCTGCACCTCCGTCGCGGGCCTCATCAATCGTCCCGCATCAGTCGCAGGAAAAAGACTGGCTGACATCTGGAATCCCTTGCGTTTCGGGGGAGAATTCGTAATTTTCCGCAGGTGCAACCGAAGTTGGGCTGGTCGAATCGTGGATCGGACGCGACGGGAGGAATCGGTGAAACTTGGCATCGTCTCCGACGAAATCGTCCCCGACTTTGCGGAGGCCGTGTGGCACGGAAAGCGCTGGGGCATCTACGACTATGAGATCCGTGTCCTGAAAAGCGGCCGGGTCCCTCATGTGGACGACGAAGAGATCCGGTCGGTGAGAAGGACCATTGATCGCGAGCGAGTGAGGGTGGCAGCGCTTTCCCCCGGCGTGTTCAAGATCCCGCTGAAGGAAGAGTCTCGCGTTCGCGAAGAGATCGAGAAAGTCCTGCCGGAGACTTTCCGGCTCGCGGAAAGCTTGCTCACGCGGCTGGTGATCGTGTTCGGATTCGAGAACTATCCGGGAGAACCTCCGGAAAATCGGGAAAAAGTGATCGAGATCTTCGACCGGGTGGCCCGGATGGCCAAGGAACACGGCTTCACCATCGCTGTGGAGAACGAGCCCAATCACTGGTGCGACACAGGAGCAAATACGGCCTCTATTCTGATGGAAGTGGACTCCCCTTGGCTGAAGGCCAACTGGGACCTCGGCAACGCCTTCTGCTCGGGCGAAACACCCTACCCGGATGGCTGGCGGGCGATCCGGGACTGGGTGGTGAACCTGCACATCAAGGACTACCGACGACGCGACGGCGAATGTGAGTGCGTTGTGGTGGGTGACGGGGAGATTGACTACGAAGGGCAATTGCGGGCGCTCACGGAGGAGAAACCTCTGCACCACGTCACTCTGGAGACACATGTTCAGCCCTTCCTGCAGAACAGCCGTATCTGTGCGCACCGGCTGCAGGCGATGTTGAGGAGGCTGCAATGAGCGGCACGGTGCGGGCGGCTCTGCTGGGTGTGGGCGGCTACGGACGCGTCCTGCTTCGGGCGAGCCGCGAGGTCGAAGGTCTCGAGATCGTGAAGGCCTACTACTACCGGCCCGAGCGGATCCCGGAGCTGGAGAAAGAATTGGGACTGCCCGTCACCGCTGATCTGGACGAGATTCTGACTGATCCCGAGATTCACGCGCTGGTGATCGCGACGCCGAACGACCAGCACCTTCCTCAGGCGCGCGCTGGGCTGGAGCACGGAAAAGCCGTGTTCGTGGACAAACCGATCACCAATTGGGTGGAGGAAGCGCTGGAGCTGATCGACGTGGAGCGGAGCACCGGTCAAATTCTGATGGTCGGGCACAACTATCGCCGGATGCCCGCGGTGCGCGCCTGTGAGCGAGCCATCCGCCAGGGGCGAATTGGCCAGCTCGTGAGCGTGGAGGGCAACTTTTCCCGCGGGGGAGCCTACGAAGTGACTGCTTCCAGTTGGAGGCGGCAGGACCGCTGCCCCACAGGACCGATGATCCAGCTCGGCATCCACCTGATCGACGCGATGCTCCACTGGTGTGGCAAGCCTGAGCGGGTGGCAGGTCTGGTGGAGCGGCTCTACCCCGAAGGGCTGAACGTGGACAACACCGCGGCACTCGTCCGGTTCCAGGGTGGGGAGATCGGCACGATTCAGTCCAACTACCTTGGGCCTTTCAAGGCATTCCTCAGAGCCTACGGTACGGAGGCCATCGTCGAGACCGATTCCCTGAGCGCTCGGCTGACTCGAGAGTCAGGACCGCCCGAGGTCTTGTACGAGGGCTCGAAGAGTTTCGACCGGGAACGGGACATTTCGCTTCGAGAACAATTCGAAGAATTCGTTCGCGTCGTGCGCGACGGCGGGCGACCGGAGACGGACTCGGTGTCGGCGCTTCTTGCCCTCGCTGTTGTCAATGCGATGCAGCGCTCGGCGGAAGGAGGGCGGTTCATCGCCATCTCCGAGCTTGTGCCCGAAGAGTATTTGCTGGAACCCGGGGAGGTGAAACACGGAAATCATGCGTAGATGGCGGTGCGCGCTAGCCGCGCTGACGATTGCACTTGGGGGATGGGTGAATTCGGACGCGCAGAGTTCGGGGAGTGCTCCTCTGCTGTGGTTTGACGTCTATCGATTTCCGGAAACGGACAGCACCTGCATCGTTGAACTTGCCTACTCAATCGAAAGGAATTCGCTTCGGTTCCAGAATGCCGGTGGCTACTGGGTAGCCGGCGCTGAGATCGAGAATCGCTTCTACCGTGGCGATAGCTTGATTTTTCAGACCCGGTTCCTGGTCGAGGACACGGTGGGCTCGAAAGATCAGGTGCGCGGGGGGCAGAAGCTGCTGGAGTTTCGGCGCTACCGATTCCGACCCGGACGGTACGGTATCGTGGTGACCTTGAAGGACCGTCACACCGGCCAGACGAGAACGCTAACCGACACAGTTGAAGTGGCCGGCAGGCGGACGAAGGAGCTGGTGGCCTCCGATCTAATCCTCGCCTCAAGTGTGAGACGAGCTCCCAGTCCGACGTCGGGATACTGGCGCAATGGGCTCGAGGTAGTGCCAAACGCGTCGCGTGTCTACGGAAAGGGCCTGGAATCGCTGGGTTTCTACGCGGAGGTCTACGGTCTCCGGCGGCGGGCGGACGGGGCTTCCTGCTACTGGATGGCAGTTAGAGTCAGCGACGAATTCGGCCGAAGCCCGGTGCGCTACGCGGGCAAGAGTCACTTGATCCAGGGCACGGCCTGCGCGGTCCACGGCACGGTGGACGTGAGTTCGCTGGAACGCGGGGGGTATCTTCTCACCGTCACGGTTCACGATTGCGTGACGGGCGACAGCGTGCAATTGAGCCGTCACTTCTTCGTCGTCAGACCCGGGACTCCAGTGGCGAGCGCATCCGAATCGGAAAGCGGCCGCTCCCTGGCTTCGGAATACGCGAACATGCCCGAGGCCAAGCTGGATTCTCTGTACGAGCTGATCAAGTACATCGCGTCGAGAGACGAGCAGGAGATCTACCCACGTCTGGATCTGGGGGGAAAGCGTCGCTTCATGACCAGCTTCTGGCTTCGGCGCGACCCGGATCCGTCCACTCCGGAAAATGAGGCACGTCGGGACTACTTCCGCCGTGTGGAATACGCCAATGTGCACTTTTCCTACGGGAGAGCGCCCGGGTGGAAAACGGACAGGGGGCGCGTGCTTCTCCAGTACGGCTGGCCGGATCAGGTGGACCGACACGTGGGGGAAATGATCGAGAATCCCTACGAGGTTTGGACCTACGAGAAAGTTCAGGGAGGGGTGGAATTCATCTTCGTGGATCGGAGACGCGTGGGGAACTATGAGCTGGTCTATTCAACGGCCGTGGGTGAGATTAGAGAGGAGCAGTGGATGCGGTACCTGTACCGGTAGACCGTGAGAGCCTGGAACCGGAAGGACGGAGGTACAACATGGACCTTCTGCGACAACTTGCCGAGGCAGTTATCACCGGGAAAGCCCCTCAGGCGGAAGAATTGACCAAGAAGGCTCTCGAGGAGGGGATCGATCCGGGGACCGTCCTGAACGAGGGTCTGATCGCCGGGATGAACGTTGTTGGAGAGAAATTCAAGAACAACGAATACTACGTGCCGGAAGTGCTGATCGCGGCACGGGCGATGAAGGCGGGAATGGCAGTGCTGCGGCCGAAACTCGCGGAAACCGGCGTGAAGCCCGTGGCCAAGTTCGTGATCGGAACGGTGAAAGGAGATCTTCACGACATCGGAAAGAACCTAGTGGCGATGATGATGGAGGGGGCCGGTTTCGAAGTGGTGGATCTCGGCGTCGATGTGGCCCCGGAGAAGTTCGTGGAGGTGGTTGAAAAGGAAAAGCCACAGGTGGTGGGGCTGTCGGCCCTGTTGACTACCACCATGCTGAACATGAAGGGCGTGATCGAGAGTCTGGAAAAAGCCGGTAAGCGGGAGAAGGTGAAGGTGATCGTTGGCGGAGCCCCGGTTACCCAGTCTTTTGCCGATGAGATTGGCGCCGACGGCTACGCGCCGGATGCCGCGACGGCCGTGGAAAAGGTGAAAGAGCTGCTGACGCTGAACTGAGCGCCGAATCGAATTTCGAACTGAGTCCGCTGAACCGCCGACCTCTGGCTGAGGAGGCGGTTTTTTTGTTGGAAGTGCTTCTGCAAAGCTCTGAATGAGCGCATTGATGAGTACGGGTGGTGGGAGCCGCCTAAAGGTATGTCAAGTATTCTCGGCAAGTTCTGGAGACTCAAAGGTTTGACAAGTTGTGGTTCCTTGTTGGGGATGCTGGAGCCGATCCGTCGCGGGTTGGCTATAGCGGGAGAGGACGTTAGTCGTCGAGAATGCCGATCGCCCACCGGTAGGGTAGATCATCCGAGTGCCCGTGGTGCCTTCGTTGTCCCGAAGCGCCGGTCGCGGCTCATCATACTCAATCGAGCGGAGGTTCCATTCACGCGTGGCTGGGGCGCGGGCTTGGCGCGCTTGGCGGCTTTGCGAGCGGCGCCTTTCTTGAGGTTTTTCCACACTGTTGGCTTCTTCGGGCTGTTCGCGAGAGCTATTCACAGCCCTACTCAGGGGCTTCTTCAGAATCCACGAGCGGGGGTTGCTTGATGGGATCGACTTCGTCTCGCCAGGAAGGGATTACGGGGAAGATGCGAGTAGGAGTCATTGGCAATGGTCGAGTGGCCTGCGTACTGCGCGAGCCTGCGTGCTCGGGGCAGCCTAGCCGGTGGCTGCCCGGCTTGGACGGCCGCGGCCTGGGATTGCAGTTTCAACTGTGCCCCGCAAGCCGACGGAGTTCTGCCCCAGAACCTGCGGAGACCACGCCAGCGAGAGCCAATCGTGTGGAGTAGTCTGGGCCGTTCATCGGGGCGTGGGGGGCTCCATTCCAATCCCGAGCTATGACTTCTGCTTCCCGTTTGATCGAACTGACTGGCCAGTGTCCGCCCGGTTCCCACGACTTGAGGGCACAGGCGATTTATGATCGTTCCGGAAACTTTTTTTTGTGCGCTGTTAAAAATCTCTTGACATCTTAGGGCATGTCGTTTACATTTGCAGCGTGCGAGTGGATTCGATGCTCTCCTAGACCCAGAGGGAGGCGAGCGTGGTTCAGACGGCAACATGGGTGCCGGGGACTGCGAACACGGCTATGATGACAAGCGCCTCCAGTCAAGGGACCAGCGGACTCTGTACTCAGGGTTCGCTTTTTTGTTGTGGGTCTGTCTGGGCGGAAAGGAGGTGATGCGTTTCCTGACCTGGATCGGGTGTATGCGGTAACAAGGTGCGTTGACCTGATTAGAGGAGGGTGGAGATGCGAACGAGTTTCGGTCGGAGACACTGGGTAGTGGCAATCGTCGCCCTGTTGGTCGTCGCACTGGGCGCGACAAGCGCCTGGGCGCAGACGCGCGGTAAGATCGCGGGCGTTGTGCGCGACGCCAGAACGGGCGAGCCGCTGCCCGGGGTGAACATCGTGGTCGTCGGGACCATGATGGGCGCTAGCACCGACGAGGATGGACGGTACTTCATCATCAACGTGCCGCCAGGGACGTATTCCCTCCAGGCTTCCTTCATCGGCTACAAGACCGTCACCAAGACGGGCGTCCGTGTGCAGGTGGAATTCACCACCGAGGTGAACTTCGATCTTGAGCCGACGGTGATCGAGGGCGAGGCGGTGACGGTAGTGGCCGAACGTCCGCTGGTGGAAAAGACACTCACCCACACCAAGACCACCATTGGAGTGGAAGAGCTGGACAACACTCTGCCGGTGGCAGATGTGGTGGATATCGTCGAGACTTCGGCCAGCACATTTCGCGGCTACGTCCGCGGCGGCCACAAGTACGAAACCAAATACGTCGTCGACGGCGTGGACGTGAGCGATACGTACTTTTCTGCCGGCGTGGGACAGTTCGGCGGGGAGGTGGGTCACTGCTACACTGCCTACCGGGAATCAGAAGCGAAGGAAGTGGCTTCCGTCCGGATCATGCAAAGCCAGGTGCAAGAGCTCAGCGTCTACGCGGGCGTGTTCACGGCTGAGTACCCGAGCGCAACCGCCGGTGTCGTGAACGTGGTTACGAAAGAAGGCGGCAAGGCCTACCACGGAAAGATCTACGCCCGTTCGCTGGTCCCGAAGGGGATCCAGAACGTAGGAAGCAACATCTACTGGGACTACAAGTTCCCGGGCGAGACCGAAACGTTCTACGGCTACGACACCGAGCGCCAGAGGTACAAAGCGGCCGCGGACGCCGGTGACGCCGCCGCTCTGCGTGCCTACCGGCTCATGACCTGGTATCCGAACATCGCGAAGGATAAGTACTACTATGATCCGGAAGACTCCACAGGAATCGGGCGTCCTTTCGATTTCGAAGCGAACTTGAGCGGTCCGCTGCCCTTCACGGACAAAGGCGGGTTCTTCATCACGGCGGCTTTCAATCGCTACATGAACGGCCTGCCCTTCGAGCGTTCTGATCACATCACGTTGAGCGGCAAGTTCCACTACAACTTCTCGCCCAGCCAAAAGTTGACGGCTTTCTTGCAGGTGACCGACGGCGGGAAGCTCTTCAACTTCGTGAACTGGAAGTACAACCCGAAGTGGAAGTACTACATGGAGGGAGCACCGCGCTACAAGGACCTGGGCCTGGTCGGGTACCTGAAGTGGACGCACACCCTGTCGCCGCGGACTTTCTACGAAGTCATCGTGAGCCAGAGCAACAAGGAGACCTGGGTCGGCTACCCGGATGACGACGGCGACGGGATGTGTGAGCTGGACGAGAAGGGCGACTTCATCACCTTTGCGACTCGCGACGATTTTATCAAGTACGTGGGTGGAACGATCAAGCGCGACACCGTCTTCAGCGAGGGCGGCAGCATCAAGCGGATTCGCGAAACCATTAAGCGAGGCTCGGCCGACGGGTACGTGTACGGCCACTTCGGCGATCCGAACTACCGGGTTTTCTTCTACGATCAGACGGACCCTGAGTCGGGGATCAACGACGCAAAGCTGCGTTTCGCCGGTCAGGATGGTTGGTATCGGTCCGCCTACCCGACCCCCCTCTACTCCTACACCAAGCGATATACCACTACCCTGAAAGCGGACATCACCAGCCAGGTTACCTACAACCACCAGATCAAAGCCGGTGTCCAGTTCCGGTACCACACGGTGAGTCGGCGGCACATTGAGTCGCCTCTGGGCGGTGCTGGTGTGACGTACCCGTACTCCAGGTTCTGGGTGGACTACCACGACTTCAACCCGATGGACGTGGGTTTCTACATCCAGGATCGGATCGAGTACTCGGGGTTGATTCTGAATCTCGGTGTGCGTGTGGACGGCTACTACACTGACACCTATCGTTTCGAGAACGACTTTCATCCGTTCGACTACGTCACGGACGAGTTCGGTGATCTGGTCGAGCTGCGGCCAGCCTGGGGCAAGAAGGTGCCGTGGAAGTTCTACGTGAGCCCGCGGATCGGCGTATCTCACCCGGTGTCGGACCGGATGGCGATGCACTACAGCTTCGGCCAGCTCTTCCAGTACCCGAACTTCGCCAGTCTGTACAAGGACATCAACTTTGGCAAATACGCTTCTTCGCCCAACATCGACACTACCTGGCCGGAGCAGAATCCGGTGAAGGCGACGGCCTATGAGATGGGTGTGCAGTACGCGGTGAGCGACCTTTTCGCCGTGGACGTGACCGGTTACTACCGTGACGTCGAGAACTACCGCACCCTGTCCTTCCAGCTCACGCCCTACAAGGGTCCGGGAATGCGGTTCCTGCACAACTGGGGCTACGCAGATTCGCGCGGTATCGAGGTGACGCTGGTGAAGCGGCCGGGGCGGTGGTTCAGCGCACGTCTGAGCTACGCGTACTCCTACATCAAGGAGCCAGTGGCAGTGGCCACCGGTAGCGCCGTTCGTACCGCATACAACACCAAGGTAGACAGCGCCAAGATGGCGGCCCTGCCCTGGGACAAGATCAGCCAGTTCAACTTCTACGAGCGGAACGTGCTGCAGCGTTCCGGTGCCGGTAACGTGCTGAGTGGTGGTTACGACCGTCCGCATCGTTTCGCCGGCACGGTTCTGGTCTATCTGCCCTACGGCGTGAATGCCGCCATCGTGGGCGAAGCCGCCAGCGGTTTCTATTACCAGCTCACGGAAAATGTGGAGAACGATCCGTACTTCACGATCAGCCGGAAACTGGGCAAGGCGCCGTGGATGTGGCAGATCAATACCCGCTTGTCCTGGGAGATCCCATTCCTGAAGGCTCCGCGGATCATGGTTTTCGCAGAGGTACGGAATATCTTCAATCGGAAGAACATCCTCGGTTACGCGAACACGCCCTTCCTCGGCGGTCAGGATCAGAAGATCTGGGAGTTGGGTCGTGACCTGACGCCTAACACGGGCGACGAGCACGACCCCGAGGGTGTGTATCGCCAGCCGACGGACGTGTTTGGTCGCCTGCTCTACGGCGAACCACGGACGATCTGGGCTGGTCTGGAAGTTTCGTTCTGACGCGTGATCGCAGATCGTGAGGGGATGGCGGCGTACGCCATCCCCCTGGCCCTACTGGGTTGGGACCAGAGGTTGGCAAGTAGATTCCGAACGATCAGGGAGATGCGGACATGAGAACAAAGATAGGACTCGTAACGATCGCCTTTGCACTGTTGGCGTTGCTGGCGACCGCGCCTGGTACGGCGGTGGCAGAGGATGCCAACGGGAACTGCGTGATCGTTGCTGGAGACCACTGGGACTTGTACGTCCCGGCCAACTACATCAACTACTACGCTTGGCCGCGCTTGCCGTACCAGGAGGACATCAGCGCTCGTGGTACGGCTGCTTCGCGCCGGGGCAGTGGTAACTGGCTCTTCATGACCACGCGGCTCGTCACCAGCGGCTACTTCGGGAATGCTCCCTGGAGTTGGCCGTTTGGTGAAAACGTGTTCGACTTCGGCAACTACATGTACGCGGTAGAGTTTAACCCGAACGACGATTTCGCCGCGATCAACCAGAAGGTGCACGGAGAGGAGAGCAAGAACTACGCTTTCCTGCATTACAACCGTCTGATTCCCGGCGCAGGGGATCCTAATCGGGACTACGTCATCACCCTCAAGGGCTCGGTCCTGAAAGAGGGACGAAACCTGGCTTATTACGAGGCCGGCTGGCCCACGCAGCTCGGCGTGGACATCAAAATGAGGGTGTACAGCTGGACCTTCCCTTACGGGAATCTGGACAACTTCGACATCGTCGAGTACGAGTTCTACAACACAGGCGAGCAGGACATTGACGGAGATGGGACAGTCGATTTGCACGGACAGCGCATCAACGCGCTCGTCTTGAGCTACTCTGCGACGGTCTTCGGCTTCCGCATCCGAGACAACGGCGGCCGACGGTACACGCAGCCGAACAGCCGCTACCGCGGCTGGGGCTACGACGCTACACCGGACGAGAACGGCTACCCCTGGGATCTGACCTTCCAGGGATACGGCTCGGATCCGGGCCGTGAGGACATGCCGGGCATCGGGTACGGCGGCTGGTACCACGACATCTACTGTGGCTACACGTTCCTGGGTGCGAAAAAAGTCGACGAGAACGGAAACATCATCGGCGACAAGAATCTCTGCTTCAAGGACGCCAGCGGCGAAGAGATCGTACCGGCGATCGGTGAGGGACCCCAGCGCGGGTGGTTCCATACCGTGCAGAGCGGTCAGAACGGCGTGAATGACTACACGCCGAAAGGGGTGCACATCTGCGGCACGGGCACGTTCTACGTGGACGGCGGCAAAGGACGCGACAAAACTTCATTCAATTTGGCTCCGAACCCCCGCTTGTTCGCCTCCGGTACGGAGGGCGATATCACTACTTTCGTGCCCAAGGATCCGGCCGAGTGGCAGCAGCCCTCGGATGAGAGCCACGAGTACGGCGCCTACATGTTCGCGGAACCGAAAGAATTTACCATCAACGGCAAGACCTACACCTGCCCGGTGGATCCCGAGACGGGCCGTCCGCTGGACCCGGAGGTGTTCGATCGCGGGATCACCGGTGAGTACCGTTTCAACGGCAACGAGCCCTGGACCAGCATCGGTCCTTTCGCACTGGAGGTGGGCGAGAGGATCCGCGTTTACTGGGTGAGAGGCGCTGGCTTCCGTCTCTCCGGCGCGCGCAACGCCATCAAGGCGGCCCGGGCGGTGTACAGCACGCTGCAGCCCGATGGCTCGTTCCAGGTGCCGCGTCCTCCGGATGTGCCCGACATCAAAATCGACGTCTCCCCGGCGGTGCGGCCCTGGATCAAGTGGCAGGAAGTGCCGGATGCAGACGGCTACAAGATTTACAAGTGCCGGGCCTGGCCGCGCTACAATCCGCTCGAGAAGGGTATCCCCACTGCGGACACCTACTGGACGGTGGATCCGGAGTCGTTCGATAACAACGGCGACATCGAGGCGCAGCAGGCAAAGCCCTTCCCGTACAACCCGCTGCTGTCCGAGAAGGCTATTCAGGAATACATCAAAGAGCAGCAGGGCGAGCACTGGGGACCGTACTACGTCGTCCGCGTGATCAAGAAAGAAGATCTGGCGAACTACCTGAATCCGGATGACGACAACGGGACCTACAAGTACGCCTGGGAAGACGACACGCCCGGTACGCTGCTCGGTTTCACCTTCTACTACTATGTGGCCGCCTACAAGAAGGAGACGGTGAGCGTCGGTGATCTCGGGCAGATGAGCTGGCTCGAGACCGGCAAGGTGAACGTGAACGGCCGTTCGGCCCTCTGGGAGGGTACGTGGCCGTGGGCCTACCGTCACGCCTTCTATCCGGCGCCGAGCGAGACCGAGAAGCGGAAAGCTCTCGGTGTGGACTTCGTGCTCGCCTCGCCGCCGCTGGAGACGTCGCTGCTTGCAACGGGCCGCCGTCAGATTCAGGTCCGGCCGAATCCCTACAAGCGGGCGGCGTTCCACGATGCGGCGATTCACGGTGTGTTCTTCTTCAATTTGCCGTCCGAGTGCACCATCTGGATCTTCGACGTGTCCGGACAGGTGATCGACAAAATCGATTTCCGCGCCGAAGATCCCACCAATGGTACCTACTTCTGGGATCTGCACTCGAAGGACGGTGCCGAGGTTGCCAGCGGTGTGTACATCTGGGTGGCGGAGTTTGAGGGCGGCAAACAGCACGGCGTATTCTCGATCCTCCGATGACCCCGCGTATGCGTCTATCGGAGCGTGGTGGACGAGTACGAAAGAGACCATAGCAAGGAGAAGATAGAATGAGGCGAAAAGTTTCCATCCTCGTAGCCATTGCCTTGCTGGGAATGGTCGGGACGGGTCAGGCGGCCGTGCGCAAGGCGGGCTTGAACGGCATGCCGTTCCTCAAGATCGGCGTGGGAGCCCGCATGGTCGCCCTCGGCTCGGCCGTGACCACTGTGTACGGCACACCAAATGCCATGTTCTGGAACCCCGCGGGAATCGACGTGGACGCGGGCGTGACCCAGGTGGCATTGAATCACAACAAGTGGATCATCAGCCTGGATCATGAAGCCGCCGCAGTGACGCACGGCTTCGGGAATCTGGGTACCTTCGGTCTGGGCTTCATCTACCTGGGGATCAGCGACATCCCGGCGGATCGCGACATCGCACCTCCGGGCTTCGAATACGCTCAGATCGACCAGGCCACGTCGGCCACCTACAGCTACTACGATATGGCGATGATCCTGTCCTACGCCAAGCGCCTCACGGACCGGTTCCGGATGGGTGCTAACGTGAAGTTTCTCCGCGAGCACATCGACGATCAGGACGTGAACGTGTTCGCGTTCGACTTCGGTGCCATCTACGAGACCGGCTTCCGTGACCTGACCCTCGGTGCTCGTCTGAGCAATCTGGGGTCGGACGTGGAGTATTTCGCCATCGCTGTGCCAATTCCGCTGACGTTCTCCATCGGCGCATCGATGACGCTGGCGAAGGAAGAGAACACCGCCTTCAAGGTCTTGGTGGATGCTGCCAAGCCGCAGGACACCGCTCAGCTGTACTACGTCGGCGGCGAGTGGACGCTCCAGGACTGGTTCGCGCTCCGCGGCGGCTACAAGTTCAACTACTCGGGCGTCAAGGACGCGAACGGGATCGCCATCAGTGACGAAGGGGCGTCCTTCGGCCTCGGGCTCAAGCTCCCGGTCGGTGGCTCGGTGAGTGTGATGCTGGACTACGCTTTCACCGATTTCGGGATCTTCGACAACACCCACCGGTTCAGCTTGAGACTGGGCTTCTGACACTCGTCCCGGCGGTAGGAGTTCGGCGAGGGAGAGCCGCCCGGGCTACCGGGCGGCTCTTTTCGTATGGGCCCGAGACTGCGAAGAAGGGAGGCGAGGCGGTGCCGGGTGACATCCGGAGGAGAGTCGTGGGCGCTCTCTGTGAGCTGGCGAGGGGGACGGGTTTTCGTGGATTCCGCAGCGCTTTCCCCTTGCAGCTTTGAGCGGTTTTCGCTATTCTTTGCGGGCGACGGTAACTGAGGAATCGAACGTTCGGGCGCAGGCGGTCAGAAGACGGAGTATGCGGGGTGCGAATCCGCGCCGTGCTTTGCGATCTGGGTGGCGTTCTGGTGCTCTACGACGAGACCGAGATCGTGCGCAAGATCGAGAGCGTCGCGGCTCGTCGGGTGGACTCACCGGAAGTCGCGCAAGATTTGCTGCGGTTGAAGGAACGTTCCGACCGCGGAACGATCGGGCCGGAGGGTTTCTTTCGGGAGCTCAAAAGGATCCTCGGCTTGCGAGTGGGGTACGAGGAGTTTGTGGAGATCTGGTGCGACAATTTCTGGCTCAACGATGATGCGATCTCTGCGATCAAGTGGCTGGGTCGGGAGCGCCGACTGGTCCTCGTGTCGAACACGGACGTGCTTCACTGGAAATACTTGGACCGGAAGTACGGGTTGGCGAAGCTCTTCGACGGTGTGGTGCTATCCTACCGGGTCGGGGTTGTGAAACCGGAACCGGAGATCTACAAGATCGCCCTGGAGAAAGCGGGCGTCACGCCTGGCGAAGCGGTCTTCGTGGACGACATCGAGGAAAACGTGGAGGCGGCGAGGAAGCTCGGGATGGCGGGCATTCTGTACCAACCCGGGGTGGACCTCGTGGGGGAAATCGAGGGCATAGAACGGGGCGGACCTGCTGGGAAGCGGCATCCGTAGCTTGTTCACCCGGCGCAAGGAGCAGGAGCAGGTCTGGATGGTCAGTGGACATTGGAGCCCCGATCTGCTCCGGTGGGTATCGGCACCGGTTTTCGTGCACAATTCTGCGCGGATCCTCAACAGATACTGCAGGAGGTGGAGATGGCGAAACTGGCTGTAGCAGGCGGTGAACCGGTTCGGACCAAACCGTTCCCCAGCTGGCCGGTCTGGGGAGAGGAAGAGATTCGCTACCTGACGGGGGTTGTGCGGAGTGGTAAGTGGGGCAGACTGCACGGCGACCGCGTGGCCGAGTTCGAGAGACGATTCGCAGAATTCCAGCAAGCCAAGTACGGAATTGCGGTGAATAGCGGCACCACGGCGCTGCATTTGGCTCTGATGGCGGCCGGAATCGGCCCGGGGGACGGGGTGATGGTACCGGCCTACACGTTCATCGCCTCTGCCACGGCCGTGCTGGAGGCCGGTGGCTACCCCGTGTTCGTGGACATCGATCCGGAGACCTACAACATCGACCTGAGCAAGATCGAAGAGAACCTGACCGATGGGGTGCGGGGGATCATGCCGGTGCACTTCGCGGGGCGACCAGTGGACATGGACCGCCTGATGGAAATCGCCTCGAAACACGACCTGATTGTGGTGGAGGACGCCGCACAGGCCTGGGGAGCCGAATGGGGCGGCCGTCGGGTGGGCGCGATCGGTCACGCCGGCGGGTTCAGTTTTCAGTCTTCGAAGAACATCAACAGCGGAGAAGGCGGGATCATTCTGACGAACGATGAAACAGTGGCCAAGTTTGCCCGCTCCCACCACAACTGCGGACGCTGGGAAGGGGGAGAATGGTACATGCACTACTACTACGGCGGCAACTTCCGGATGACCGAGTTCCAGGGGGCGGTGTTGCTGGCGCAATTCGAGCGCTACGAGGAACAACTACGTCGCAGGCAGGAGAACGCTCGGTTTCTCAGCGAGAAGCTGGCGCAAATCGACGGCATCCAGCCGTTGAAGCAGGATCCGAATGTGACGAGTCACGCCGAGCATCTCTACATCTTCCGCTACAACCGGGAGAGTTTTGGTGGCAGGCCGAAGAAGGCTTTCATCGATGCTCTTCGCGCCGAGGGTATCCCTGCGAGCGCGGGATACTCATTGCCCCTGTATCGGCAGCCGGTGTTCGAGAACAAGGCTTTCGGTCCTCGGGGCAAATCGTTGGACATCCCGGTGGACTACAGGCAGTACAAACTGCCAGCGACTGAGAAGGCCTGCTACGAGGAAGCGATTTGGCTGACCCAGAACGTGCTGTTGGGTACGCGGGAAGACATGGAAGATATCGTTCGAGCTGTGGAAAAAGTGCGTGAGAACTGGACGGAGATGCCTCAAGGCTGAGCCGCAGGAGCGGGATGCTCTCGGGCGCGGGGGAGCGGGGCTTGGTCGGCGGGGCAGCTCCAGAATGGGTGTGAACCGGGGGAGACCGGGTTGACGAACAAGAGAGGCAGAGTGGATGAGATCGGCTTGATTGCGAGAATGCAGCGGGCAGCCACTAGCCGGGGGGGGCAGCTGACCCCCTGCGTCGATGGCGGAGTGGGGGACAATGGATCCGCTCGATTCGTTTTGGCCGGCGGTCTGCACGTCGGCCGATGGGGGTGGCGGTGAACGCGAGGTGGGTCTCGAGGATAGGGAGGGAAACGACCGGGTGGGTGCTTCTGCGGCTCGCTCCGGGAGAAGCGGTCCCGTCCGGGACCGGCTTGAGGTGCTTTGGGCATTTGGACAGGGAAAGAGGTCTGTTCTGAGAGCGGAGGTTCGGGATGCCTGCCAACCTTCCGCCGGAATACTTCGAGGCTGAGCGAAGATACCGGGAAGCTCGATCGACGCCGGAGAAGCTTGAGGCGTTGAAGCAGATGCTCGCCGTGATGCCCAAGCACAAGGGGACGGAGAAACTTCAGGCCGAAATCAAGCGGAAGATCAGCAGGCTGAAGGATGAAGCGCAGCGGGGCCGGAAAGGGGGCGGGAGGGGCTACTCGATCTACGTGGAAAAGGAGGGGGCCGGGCAGATCACTCTTGCCGGAGTGCCGAACGTGGGGAAATCCAGTTTGCTGCGCGCACTGACGCACGCGGAGCCTGACATCGCCGATTACCCGTTCACCACTCGAAGACCCCAGCCCGGGATGCTGATCTACGAGAACGTGCAGATCCAACTCGTCGACCTCCCGCCACTGAGCAGGGAATACATGGAGGCCTGGGTACCCGGAATCATCCGGGTGTCCGACGGGATTCTGGTACTGGTTGACCTGGCCTCAGAAGATCCACTCGGTCAGGCGGAGGAAGCACTGGAGATTCTCCGCGAACACAAGGTGAAGCCCGTCGGCGGACTGGCACATTTCCAGCCCGCGTCATCGATCGTGGAGAAAACCACCCTGATCGTGGGAAACTGCTTGGACGTGCCGGATGCCGCGGAGAATTTGGAAGTCCTGAAATCCCTGTACGGCGGCACGTATCGCGTGTTGGGGGTGAGCGCAAAGGAGGGGACAGGTCTGGATGAGCTGGCCGTAGCAATCTACGAGATGCTCAATATCGTCCGCGTCTACGCCAAACCGCCGGGCAAGGAGGCGGACCTCGAGAGGCCATTCGTGCTCCGGAAAGGCAGTACGTTACTGGATTTTGCCGCTGCGATTCACAGGGACTTCGCGGAGCGGCTGAAATTTGCGCGGGTCTGGGGTCCCAACAAGTTTGATGGCCAGCGAGTGACTCGGGACTACGTGTTGCAGGAGGGAGACATCATCGAGCTGCACGTTTAGGTTGCTGGAAACCGCTACCGCCGGGTTACGAGTGAGTCTGGGCCTGCCGTCAGAGCTTCGGTGCGGCTCGGGCGCGCAGGTGGTTGCTCCGTTGAAAGGGGCGATCGAATTGCTTGCAGTGGAATGCTCGGTGTGAAGGCAGAGCGTCCGAGCAGGCGTACACTTTCGTTGGGGCCGGCTGGGACAAACGGAGCTAGGGGGGCAGGTGGCCCGGACACGCAGGCGCGAATTTACGATGGTGGTCAATTCGTGGTTGGCGCAGCGGGGCCCCGGCTTGGAGTGAAGGAGACACAAGCGGTGTTTTGTGCGGCGTGGGGGTGAGTCAAGTCCGGGTACCAGTTTGTCGTATGGACCACTGAGATCCAAGGGGTATCGAACAAAACAGAACGCGGCGAGTCTGGTCGGTGAGCACTGCCCTCGTGTCACGTCCCACCTTTGCGGTTGAAGTCTTCCTGATCACAACATTCGCGTCGTACGTGCAGGGAGCGGTGGGCTTCGGTGTGGCCCTGGTTTCCGCACCGCTGCTGGTCATGCTGAATCCTCACTTCGTGCCCGTGCCGATGATCGTTGCCGGAACTTACCTGACGGTGCTGATCGTCGTTCGCGAGCGGCACAGCGTGGACACGACCGGCCTACTGTGGGCTGTGGCTGGCAGGTTTCCGGGGATCGCATTGGGACTGCTTATCCTCTCTTTCGTCACGGCGGAAAGCATGGGTCTTCTTGTGGGGGCGGTGGTTCTGTTCGCGGTGCTGCTGAGTGGACTGGGTCTGCGCGTACGGGTGCGCCGGGGCACGCTCTTCTTGGCGGGCTTTCTCTCGGGCTTGACGGGAACGAGCGCCAGCATTGGTGGTCCACCGATGGCCCTTCTCTACCAGGAAGTACCGGGACCGCAGTTCCGTGGCACGCTGTCCGCGTATTTCATCGTGGGAGGAGCCACGAGTTTGGCCGCGCTGGCTGCCGCGGGCCGTTTTGGCGTGCGCGAAGCGTACCTCGGTGTTCTGTTGCTGCCTGGCGTGACGACCGGCTTTCTGTTGTCGAACCGGACCGCGCGTTGGCTCGACCGTCGGCGTGAGCGAATGCGGTGGGCGATCCTTTCGCTCTGTGCCGTTGCCGGGCTTGTGAACATCCTTCGGTACGTGTGAGCGCGGTGTAGGGGGAGATTGGGCGGTCTGTTGAAGCGATTCGAAGGGAGGAGCCGGTGTGGCGTGTGGGGTGAGAGCAACGTGCAGAGAAAACGAGCCAGTTGGGCCGGAAAAACTTGACAGGCCAGCCGCAATTGTTTAAGTTCCGGTGACATTTCTGCAGGCGTGCGACAAAATCCCGGTGGGCTTTCTCGCAGGTGACGAACCCGAAGGTAGGAGTTGGAAAATGGAACGACGGGAGTTCGTGAAGCTACTGGTGATGAGCGCGACAGCGCTGGGAACTACTTCCTGGATGAATTGCGGAAAACGTGAGGGACAGACGAAAATGGCGGAGTCGGGAGGCACTGGCGAGTGGCCGCTTGGCCTGCAAAGCTACACGCTGCGAAAGATGGATGTGCTGGAGGCCATCCAACAGACAGGGGCTTTGGGTTTGCACTACATCGAGATCTTCCCCGGCCACCTGCCGCCCGATTCAGAAGCCGAGCGGTTGGATGCGGCGAGACAGGCTTTGAAGGACTCGAAGGTCACCCTGAACGCCTACGGCGTGGTGGGGCTCGGACCCGATGAAGCCAAGAACCGCGTCTTCTTCGACTTCGCCAAGAAGATGGGCATCCCGACTCTGAGCGCCGACCCGGTTCCGGATGCGGAGACGATGGACGTTGTCGAAAAGCTGGTGGAGGAATACGGGATCAAGATCGCGATTCACAACCACGGACCCAAGTCGCGGTACAGCACGGTTGAGGACATCCTGAAGGTCGTGGAAGGGCGGCACGGGAACCTGGGAGCCTGCGTGGACACAGGACATTTCCTGCGCTCCGGAGTGGATCCCGTGGAAGCGATCCGAAGGCTGGGAAAGAGGGTGCACGGAGTTCATCTGAAGGATTGGGCCGGCGTGGAGGGCGAGTGGCCCGTGTTCGGAGAAGGCAAGCTCGACATGGTCGGGGTGTTCAAAGCGCTCCGCGAGATTGAATTCGACGGCTTTCTGTCGATCGAGTACGAGGCGCATCCGGATGATCCGGTGCCGTACCTGAAGCGCTGCGTGGAAGCCACCCGCGGGGCCAGGTCGAAAGCGTAGTGCGGCCGAGAATGTCCTCGGCGAAATCGCTGGCGGCCGGCAGTGGGATTTGCCGAGATACGTTGTGGGTGTGAT
>CAYXFI010000031.1:0-18666 GCA_964464205.1 uncultured Cytophagia bacterium | reverse complement strand
CGAAGGGCTACAGGGAGAGTTTGGAGCAAATCGTCAACGGTGCTATTTTCACCGAGGACGCGGGGGACATGGTGGTCGTCAAAGATATCGATTTCTACAGCATGTGCGAACACCACCTGTTGCCCTTCTTCGGCAAAGCACACGTGGCATACGTGCCGGACGGGCGTATCATCGGCATAAGCAAAATCTCCCGCATCGTGGAGATGTACGCTCGGAGGTTGCAGGTCCAGGAGCGGCTCACCGAGCAGATCGCACAGACTCTGCGGCAGGTGCTGAAGCCCAAAGGTGTGGCCGTAGTGTTGCAGGCTCAACACCTGTGCATGATCATGCGGGGTGTGGAGAAGAAGGATTCCCTGATTACCACTCGGTCTTTCGCCGGCGTATTTCGGGAAGACGGGGATCTGCGACGCGAATTCATGGATCTTCTGCACATGGAGGTACCGCGGTAGCGGTTTCCGCGGCTTTTCCCGTCGACTGGGGAATGGCCGCTGCGTTCTGTTTGCCACCGGAAATCGCGGGGAATCGGCCTAGAGATCAAAGCGAGGAGGGAGCCATGCCGAAGATCACGTTCTTGGGACACGCGGCTTTCCTGATCGAAGGTGAGAAGCACCGCCTGGTGATCGATCCGTTTCTCACGGGCAACCCAATGGCGGCGGCGAAGCCGGACCAGGTGAGAGCGGACTACATCCTGCTGACGCACGGCCATGGCGATCACGTGGGCGACGCGCTGAGCATCGCGAAGAACAACGGCGCCACGATCATCGCTCCCTACGAACTGGCGATGTACTGCCAGTCCCAGGGCGCAACGGTCCACCCGATGCACATCGGCGGTGCGTTCGGTTTCCCCTTTGGTCGTGTGAAACTGACCATCGCTCACCACGGGTCGGGGATGGAGCAAGACGGCAAGATGGCCTACATGGGCAACCCGTGCGGTTTCCTGGTGATGGTGGACGGCAAGACCATCTACCACGCCGGCGACACCGGGCTGTTCCTGGACATGCAATTGATCGGCGAGATGAACAAGATCGACGTGGCCCTGCTTCCCATCGGCGACAACTTCACGATGGGCATCGACGACGCCGTGAAGGCCGTGGAACTGCTGAAACCGGCTCTCGTGGTACCGATGCACTACAAGACCTTCAAAGTGATCGAGGCGGATCCTCACGAATTCGCCCGTAAGGTGGAAGCCAAGGGCTTCAAGGCTCGGGTGCTGGGTTTCGGAGAAACCCTCGAGATTTGATCGCCTCCGGCCTGGGAACCGGAAGCGGCCGCGAATGTCGCCGGCTGGGCATGTGGGTTCGCCCAGCGAACCGAACCGACGAGGTGGATCTTTTCATCTCATCGGGACTGGAGATCGCGCCACGCTGGAGAATTCCAGCGTGGCTTTTTTGTTTGCGGTAGGTTGGTCCGGTGCGCAGGTACCGCTGGCAAGTGAAAAAAGCGGGGTCAAGCGTTTCAGTCGGGACTGGCGGGTCTCAAGAGCCGGAATTGGCTACCACCCGCCGGGTGACTTGGTCCTCAATGGCTCCTCGGCTGGCGGGGAGGGCGTTCTCCTACCTCGGTGAGGCGGTGAGCGCCGGCTTGCCAAGCTTGCGATTGTGCGCCGGATATGCTAAAATCTTGCACCTCACCCGGGAGGAAACGACAAGCTTCGCACGATCTGGAGGGCACGGATGGACCTACGGCAGGCAGCCCGGGCGGTGTTCCACAAGTGCGGCGAGCTGAAGATCGCGGTCCTGGGGGATTTCTACCTCGATCGCTACATCGTGGGGAACATGGAGGCCATCTCGCGCGAGGCTCCGGTGCCCATCGTCAGGGTCGAGCAGGACCAGTACCTGCCCGGGGGCGGCGGCAATACCACATTGAACGTTCGGGCTCTGGGCGTTCAAACCTACGCCGTCGGGGTGATCGGCGATGATCTCTCGGCGGAGATTATGGTGCGAGAGTTCGAGAAGCGGGGCGTGGATACCCGCTTTCTCATCCGAGATCCGAACCGGATCACGCCTACCTTCAACAAGATCTACGCATCGTCCTACCACGGCAAGAAACAGCAGGTCGCCCGCTTTGATCAGGAAAACAGCGAGCCCGTGAGCCCCAAGGACGAAAGGCGGCTGGTAGAAGTCGTGCGCGAGGAAATGGCGGGCTGGGACGCGGTGATCGTGGACGACTACAACGAAGTGCAAGAAACGGGGGTGGTGACCGGGGCGGTGCTGGAGGCGGTCAGGGAAACGGCGCGTAAGCACGGCAAAATACTCGTGGGAGACTCGCGCCGCCGGATTCAGCGTTTCCGCGATTTCACGGCTCTGGTGCCGAACGAGGTGGAGCTGGCCATTGGGCTGGGGATGCCGGAGAACGCTCTGGTGGATGAGGAGGCCGTCCGCGAGGCCGCGAGGCGTTTCCTGGAGACGGTGCGCCCCAAGTACCTGATCGTGACGCTCGGTGAGCGCGGCGCGCTTGTGTTCCAGCCGGGGATGGAGCCGCAGGCGATCCCCACGTGGCCCGCGACGGGCGAGATCGACGTCACTGGCGCTGGCGACACCTTCGCAGCCACCCTGGCCACGGCGATGGCAGCCGGTTCGGATGTGGTTACGGCGGTTACCCTGGCGAACGCGGCGGCCAGCGTGGTCGTGAAAAAACTGTACACCACCGGCACAGCTTCTCCGGACGAGATCCTCGCCCGGCTGGCAGAACCGCGGGCCGCGTAGTAGTCGGGAGCGCGCATTTTCGAAAGCCAATTGGACCTGTTCTCGGAAAGCAGGGGTGAGCGAAACGGTGAGCTGGCTGGGGTCGAGTTGAGTCCTGGGCTGGCGTGTGTGTCCCGACCGTGGGTGTGTCCACGGACCCAGGGCAAGTGGCGTCCACGGACTGAGGATCGGGTTTGGCATCGAGGCGGCTGAACCCGCTCACCGTCCAGGACCGGTGAAGGTGCCGCAACACGGGCGCAGCTCGAAAGGAGGCGACGGTGGCCCGTTCCCAAGACGGAGGGGTTTTCCCAGCGGTGAGGCCGGCCAGGCCCGGCACGTACTGCGAGGCGGTCGGCAGGGTCGGGGGGTTCCTCGGCGATGAGTCCGGACGATTCGAGGCGTGGCTGTGGCCCGTGAGGATCCTGCGGGATCTCCGATTGTTCTGCGTGCCGTCGCGAGCGCGGGTGATTCAGCCGCAAGCCCTGAGCCCGACGTGGTTGGAGTACCGACCCGAAAGCCTGCTCCTCGCCTATTCCCTGCCCCAGACTACCGTTCACCAGCATCTGTACGCCGTGGACGAGGTGGGCGCGCTCGTGTGCACCGTGCAGGTGGACACGTCCGAAGCGGTGCTGTTCGGTCTCGAGTTCGAAGCCGATCTCGTGCCGATGTGGCCGGCCTCGTTGGGTGGGCGCTACACCCTGTGGGATGACGAGCGCGGTGCGTACGTCCTCACCGAGGGGCGGAAGAAGGTTGCGGCGCTGGTGGGCATGCCCGGGGCAGCTCGCTTGTCCGAACTGGTGGCCCACGAGCCGCCGGGTGCGCCGTTGCGACTGGCCCTCGAGTGTGAAGCGGGTGTCGGTAGGACCGCGAGTTTCCTGATCGTCCTCTCGCTCGACGGACTGGACGAAGCCAAGAGCAGATTCGACCGGGCCAGAGAGTGGCTTGAAGGACAGGGAGGTGCGACGACGGTCGCCCAGCAAGACCGGGACCGAGTCCGTCTGGCGCAGGTTTCGGGGCCGCTGGGTAGGGAACTGGAAGCTGCGGCTCATGCCCTGCAACGGGGAATAGCCCACAATCCGCAGCTCGGCGAGGCGCTGCTTGCGGGTCTGGGGCCCGCCGGTTCTTCGTACCGCCCCGGTTTTGGCTGGTTCTTCGGCGGCGACGCCGCGATCAACAGCCTGGGCCTGTTGCCTTTCGGCTTGAGCGAGCTCACCCGGAAGAGCCTGGATTTCTTCGCGCGGTTCCAGAGGGACGACGGGAGGATCGCCCACGAGATTTCGCAGGCCGCAGGTTGGGTGGATTGGTTTGGAGAGTACCCCTACGCCTTCATTCACGCGGATACCACACCCTATTTCATCCTCTGTGCCGGTGACTATTTGCGGTGGACCGGGGATCTCGATTTCGTTCGGGGGATGTGGTCCAGCCTGCGCAAGGCCTACGAATACTGCCGGAATCTGGACACTGACGACGACGGTCTCGTGGAGAATTCGGCGGCTGGACTCGGGGCGCTGGAGCTCGGTTCTCTGCTGGCCAACATCCACGTGGACATCTACCTGGCTTCGGTGTGGACCGCCGCGTTGCGCGAGTTCGCGTGGATGGCGCGGCTACTGGGTGATGAGGGATTGGCCTCCGGCGCGTCGGAGCTGCTGGCCAAGGCCAGGGAGTCTCTGAATCGAATCTTCTGGGGTGAACGGAACGACCGGTACGAGTTCGCCCTGCTCACCAACGGTGGCCTGCTCGATGAGCCCACAGCATGGTCGGCGATGCCGCTCGCGCTGGATTTGGCGGAGCGGCCCCTGGAGGGAACCATCGAATTGCTGGCCAGCTCGGACTTGTGCGCTGACTGGGGTGCGCGGATGGTGGCTGCTTCAAGCGAGCACTACGATCCGGTCGGCTACAACAACGGTGCGGTGTGGCCTTTCCTGACCGGACTGGTCGCCTGGGCGCTCTACCGGGCGCACCACCCGGAGGCGGGCCGTTTCCTGCTGTGGGCGCTCGGTCAGTTGCATTTCGACTTCGCCTACGGGCTGGCGCACGAGGTTTTCTCCGGCGACTTCTACCGCCCGCTTCCGGCTTCGGTGCCGCATCAGCTCTTTTCCTCCTCCACATTTGCGGCCGCCGCTTGGCGCGGGATGCTGGGGCTGGAGATCTCAGTGCCCGACGGTTCCCTGGTGCTGCGCCCGCACCTGCCCCCCGGCAATTGTCAGTTCCTGCTTCGCGACGTTCCCTGGGGCGAAGAGCGCTTTGCAGTGGCCTACGCGAAGGGAAGCCGACGCAGGCGGATCTCGCTGAGCGGGGTGCCCGAGGGGGTGAAAAGGGTGGTCTTCGAGCCGGCGATCCCGTTGGGTGCGGAAGTGGAGGCTGTGCGGTTGAATGACCGGGACGTGGCGGTTCGAGCCACAGCGCACGTCCGGGACCAGCACGTGCGTGTCGAAACTTCTTCTGCTCGAGCGGGAATGCTTACGCTGGACCTGCAGTGGCGCGGCGGGATTGAACCGGAGCTGGCGCGCATCCCTCCCCGGGTGGGGGACCGGTCGCGCAATCTGCGGCTCGTGAACTACCGGCTGCGCGGCGAGGTTTTGTGGCTGCTCCTGGAAGGTCCGGCGGGTGCGGAACGGGAGCTGTACCTCCACACGCCCTGGGAACCGAGGGGAGGGGAAGGGTGGTCCGTGAGCAAGGCAGGTGAGCGAAGGTGGCTGCTCCGGCTGCGGTTTCCGGGGGCGGAAGGAATGGGTTTCGTCCGGAAGGAACTGGAGATTCCGTTGCGACGTACGGGTTCGGAGTGAAACGGGTGCGTGAGCTCTGGGGCGCGCGCTGGGCCGCATTTGCGGGCGCTACGCTGCTCAGCCTGTTTCTGTTTGGCGGCTGCGGTTCCGGTCCGGGGAGATCGTGGGACTTGGAGGACTTCCGCGATGTCCCGTCCAGGCCCGAGTCGGGGGGCACGCTCTTTCGGGTGCTCCGTGGCGATCCGGTGTCCCTACAGCCCCTCTACGGCTACAGCGACGGCGCGGCCTGTCAGGTCATCATCCACCTATTCCCCCCTCTCTTCAGACCGTTGCCCGACCCAGAACATCCCGGCCGGGCGAAGCTGACGCCGGTGCTAGCCGAATCGTACCGCTTTTCGCCGGACCACCGAGTGCTGACGATCACCCTACGGGACAGCGTGTTCTGGGAGGACGGACATCCGGTCACCACGGAGGACGTGGAATTCACCTACCGGAAAGCGATGGATCCGCACACGAAGACCATCGTGCACTACGCCTTCAGCCAGATTGAGAGCCTGGAGGTTGTGGATCGCCGGACGTTTCGGGTGTACTACAAGCGGCCCTTTGTGTACGCGCTCAATCGTTGGGACATCGGCGTTCTTCCGAAACACCTCCTGGAGGGTAAGGACATCAACACTTGCGAATTCAACCGCCGACCGGTGGGCTATGGGGCGTACAGATTCAAGGAGTGGGTACCGGGCGACCGCGTGGTGATCGAGGCCAATCCGCGCAGTTTCCTCGGGCGGCCCCACCTGGACCGGATGGTCTTCCGAATCATCCCCGAGGCGGCGGTGCAGTTGCTCGAACTGGAGGCCGGCAACGTGGACCTCGTGTACCCAATCACCCCCACCCAGTACGCGCGCGAGCTGGCGGATTCCACTCGCTTTCCGCACGTGAAGCGGTTCCGGTTTCCGAATACGCTGGACGTGGAGCTGGTGTTCAATCTGCTACGGCCGCGTTTCCAGGACAAACGGATCCGCCAGGCGTTCTGGTACGTCATCGACCGTCAGGAGCTGATCGATGGGGTGCTCTACGGCCTGGGCCGGATCTGTCACGGGCCGATTCCCCCGGAATCGTGGGCCTACAATCCGAACATCAAGAAATACGAGTACGATCCCGACAGGGCTCGCGCTTTGCTGGAGGAAGCCGGTTGGATCGATCGGGATGGGGATGGGATCGTCGATCGCGACGGGATTCCCTTCGAGTTCACCCTCCTCTGCAGCCAGAGCGAGGTGTACCAGCAGGTGGCGATTGTGGTGCAGCAGTATCTAGCCCGGATCGGAGTGCGAATGAAGATCAAAGTGCTCGAGTGGAGCGTGTACCTGAACAACTTCATCGCCAAGCGCGATTTCGACATGTGCGTCAGTGGAGGTGGACTTGGCGTGCTGGATCCGGATCTCACCTTTGAGTACCATTCGAGCCAGATTCACGACACCGAATACAACTGGTCGACCTACATCAACCCGAAGGTGGACTCGCTGATCGAGCTTTCCACGAGCACGTTCGACCGAGAGGTTCGGCGCCGGGCGCTCTGGGAGGCCCAGCAAATCATCGTGGAAGACGTTCCGAGGATCTACTTGTTCCTGTACGACAGCCTGGGCGCGTACCACCGGCGCGTGCAGGGTGTGAGGCCGCTGCCGGCGCCTTTGGGTTTCGACTACAACCTCGACTGGTGGTGGATCCCGCGGAAGTTTCAGCGGGCCTACCTGGGAAGCTGAGCGGTTCGCAACCGAAATGTCCCTCGGCGGCAGTTTCGGTCCGCGCCGACGGGTGGGGTTCGGGTTCTGCCGTACGCGCTGTCCCGGAGGTGGTTTTGAGCGGTGGGCGGGCGGCCATCTCCCCGGAGGACGGGCGGGTTCTGAAAGCTGGGCGGTAATCCCCGGAAGGAGTTCTGCGCATGCGAAACTTCATCATTCGCAGGCTGCTGGTCATCATCCCCCTCTACTTCGGGATCACGATCGTCACGTTCGCCATCATTCACTTGGCTCCGGGCAAGCCCGCGGATCTCGAGACCCAGATGCGACCCGGCATGGCCATGGCGCGCGAGCGGTTGATCAAGATCTACGGGCTGGACAAGCCCCTGCACGTTCAGTATTGGGACTGGTTCAAGCGCTTCGTGAAGCTGGATTTCGGGCATTCGTTCAAAGATGGCCGTCCGGTGCTGGAGGCGATTGGCGAGGCCGTTCCTAACACCCTGCTGCTCAATCTCGCCGCGCTCGGGTTAATCTACTTGATCGCCGTTCCAGTGGGGGTCGTATCGGCGGTGAAGCAGTACTCGTTGTTCGACAAGGCTACCACGGTATTGGTGTTCGTGGCGATGGCTGTACCCAGTTTCTGGCTGGCGCTTCTCTTGATCATTGCCTTTTCTGTCCACTTGGGATGGTTCCCGATCTCCGGCATGCACACCTGGATGCCGAACTACGACGCCCTGCCGCTGTGGCAGAAGGCGATCGATGTGTTTCGCCACATGGTGTTGCCCGTCACGGTGCTCGCTTTTGGCGGACTGGCTTGGTTGTCGCGGTACACCCGGTCCAGCATGCTCGAGATCGTGCGGCAGGACTACATCACCACCGCGCGGGCGAAAGGCCTGCCGGAGCGCACGGTGATCTTCAAGCACGCTCTTCGCAATGCGCTGCTCCCGATCGTGACCATCCTCGGCCTGAGTTTGCCCGGCCTGATCAGCGGGAGCGTGATCATCGAGACGATCTTCGCGTGGCCGGGGATGGGACGGTTGGCCTACCAGGCGGTGATGGCCCGCGATTACCCGATGATCATGGGCACATCGGTGATCTCCGTGTTCCTGCTGCTGATGGGCAATTTGCTAGCGGACGTACTGTACGCCGTCGTGGATCCGAGGATCCGGTATGACTGAGGTGAACGGGAAGCTCGCTGTGGCGGAAGGGGCCGAGGTTCCGCACCTGACGCTCGGGCGGCTCATCTGGCGGCGCTTCCGGCGCAATCGGCTGGCCGTGGCCGGCGCCGCAGTGGTCGTCGGACTGGGGATCGTCGCGCTCTTCTGCCCGTACCTGGCTCCCCACGATCCCAACGAGATCTACCTGACCGAGAAGTACCTGCCGCCTTCCCGGGAGCACCTGTTCGGTACCGACGGGTACGGTCGAGATGTGTTCAGCCGCGTCCTGTACGGCTCCCGCATCTCAATGACCGTGGGCTTTGTGAGTTCGGGACTGGCTGGACTGATCGGGGTACTCGTGGGAGCGGTGGCGGGCTATTTCGGCGGGAAGATCGACAGCCTGCTGATGCGCCTCGTCGACTTGGTACTTTCCTTCCCGTCGTTTTTCCTGCTCTTGATGGTGATCGCCATGCTGGAGCCGAACATCTACAACGTGATGATCGTGATCGCCCTCACGAGCTGGCCGGGACTGGCGCGGATGGTGCGGGCGGAGGTGCTCTCCGTGCGCGAGCGGGACTACGTGCAAGCTGCGATTCTGCAGGGCGTCGGCCACTGGCGCCTCATCTGGCGGCACATCATCCCCAACGTCATGGCCCCGGTGTTCGTGGCGGTCACCCTGGGTGTGGCCTCGGCCATTCTGGTGGAGTCGGGGCTTTCGTTTCTGGGCCTGGGCGTTCAGCCGCCTACCCCGAGCTGGGGCAACATCCTGGCCGACGGCCGGGCGGTGATCGCCTTTGCCTGGTGGCTCACCGTCTTTCCGGGCCTGGCCATTTTCGTGACGGTGCTGGGCTACAACCTGCTGGGAGAAGGGCTGCGCGATGCGCTCGATCCCCGCTTGCGGTAGGACGTGGGTCCCCACACCACCCTGCGAGTCTCGGTGCGGGTGGAGAGATCCCTCGAAGAATGGTGCACACGATCGCTAGAGATCCGGTACCTCCGCACGCTGGCTCGCCTGGGGTTGGCGGTGGGCGCAAATGCTGTGCGCGTGCGTTTGACTTCGCCTGAGCGACCTTTGCGAGCCTGTCCCCGTGCACCGTAGTGAGCGAGAACGATGGCACGAGAGCCGCTGCTGAGGATTCGGGATTTGCACGTGCGTTTTGAGACGGACGAGGGGGTGGTGCACGCCGTCAATGGGCTGGATCTGGCGGTGGGTGAGGCCGAGGTCGTGGGCCTGGTGGGCGAGTCCGGGTGCGGGAAGTCGGTCACTGCGCTGTCGGTCTTGCGTCTGGTGCCGCAACCTCCGGGTCAGTTGTGGGGCAAGGGGATCGTGTTCCGTGGGAAGGACCTCCTGAGGGAGCCGGAAGACCGGCTGCGTCAGATCCGGGGCCGACAGATTTCGATGATCTTCCAGGAGCCGATGAGCGCGCTGAATCCGGTATTCCCCGTGGGCGAGCAGATCGCGGAGGTGTACCGGGTTCATCTGGGGCTCTCCCGCCGCGAGGCCTGGGAACGGGCGGTGGAGATGCTCGACCGGGTGGGGATTCCTTCGGCGGGGGTGCGGGCCCGCGAGTATCCGCACCAGTACAGCGGCGGCATGAAGCAGCGGGCCATGATCGCGATGGCCCTCGCCTGCGGCCCGAGCTTGCTGATCGCCGACGAGCCGACCACGGCGCTCGACGTCACCATCCAAGCCCAGATACTTGACCTGCTGATGGGTTTGCGCGCTGAGTTCGGGATGGCCATTCTGCTGATCACGCACGATCTGGCCATTGTAGCTGAGACGGCGGATCGTGTGGCTGTGATGTACGCCGGACGTGTAGTGGAACAGGCCCCGGTGGAGGAACTGTTCCGTTCTCCTCTGCACCCCTACACTCGAGGACTTCTCGCTTCCCTCCCCCACTTCGCGGAGGCGGGCAGGAAGTTGCGTTCCATCCAGGGTACCGTTCCGGGTCTGGGCAGAACGCCACACGGGTGCTCCTTCGCGCCGCGCTGCGAACACGCGTGGCAACTGTGCCGCGACTCAGCGCCACCGCGGGTGATGGTGACGGAAGGACACGAGGTGGAGTGCTGGCTTTTCCGGGAGGCGGGCCGTGCCTGATCGGGACACTGCGCTGCTTGAGGTGCGAGGGTTGCGCAAGTACTTCCCCGCTCGCACTTCGCTGTTCGGCAGGCCGCGGGCCTGGGTGCGGGCCGTAGACGGGGTGGACCTGAGGATCCGACCGGGTGAGACCTTCGGCCTGCTGGGAGAGAGCGGCTGCGGCAAGTCCACACTGGCGCGGGTGATTGTGAAGCTGCTGCCGCCCACGGCGGGCCGCGTCCTGTTCGAAGGCGAGGACGTGACGGACGGCGAAGGGCCCACGCTGCGGCACTTTCGGCGCAGCGTGCAGCTCGTCTTTCAGGACCCCTTCGCCTCGCTGAATCCCAGGATGACCGTGGAAACCATCCTGACCGAGGGATTGCGCGCCTTTGAGGGCTTGAACCGGAAACAGCGCCGCCAGCGCGCCGCTGAGCTGTTAGAGCAGGTCGGACTCGAGCGGCGCCACCTGAGCCGGTACCCGCACGAATTCAGCGGGGGCCAGAGGCAGAGAATCGGCATCGCCCGCGCGCTCGCACTCCGGCCCAAATTGATCATCGCCGACGAGCCGGTGTCCGCGCTGGACGTCTCGGTCCAAGCGCAGATTCTGAACCTGCTGATGGACCTCAAGGAGAAGACCGGGCTCTCCTACCTGCTCATCGCCCACGATCCGGAGGTGATCCGGGTCATGTCCGACCGCGTGGCGGTGATGTACCTGGGTAGGATTGTGGAAATCGGGGACGCACGGCACGTCCTGGGCGCGCCGGCGCATCCCTACACGGAGGCTCTGCTCGCGGCGGCGCCGAAGCCGATCCCGGGGAAGAAGCGAGAGAAGAGGCCGCTTGCCGGCGACGTACCCTCCCCGCTTGAAGTGCCACCCGGCTGCGCGTTCCATCCGCGCTGCCCCCGGGCTGTGTCCCGGTGCCGGGAACAGCGGCCCGAACTCAAGCGATTACCCGACGGACGGCAGGTGGCTTGCTGGCTCGCGGAGTGAGGGGGCCTCGATCGGTCTTCGACGGGGGCTGGTCAGCGACGCAATCCGGCAGTCCTGCGGGTACCCCCGGAGCGCGAAACCCACCGGGAACTGAGTACTCGGCAGTTTGGTCGGATGGCGGTGGCACGGAAATTGGGCGCCGCGCGGGCCGGTGAGGCCTCACCCGTGCCCGGTTGCTGTGAGTTGAGCGAGTTGTGCCGGTTCGATTTCGAGAGAGTGTCCCGATTGGTTCAGCGAGTTGTTGGGCCGCTGGTGTGTTCGAGCGGCTCCCTCGGGATGACTGATGCACCTGGGAAGAGCGGAAGTCCCGGGCCGCGGTACACGGAAGTCCGGACTAGCTTCGGGCAGCACATCGAAACGGAGGAGGCATGACGAAGTCGGCGTTGCGGAACTGGCTCGTACTGTTCGGTCTGATTGCTTGGGGTCCGGTCGCCTGGGGACAGGGGATCCAAACCGAGCTCTACCGTCCCCCATCGCGGCCGAAATGGACTGCGCGTCTGGCGGATCGGCTTCAGACCGCCGGTTCGGATGAACGATTGAAGGTGTGGGTGTTTTTCACGGACAAAGGTCTGCGAGGCGAGGAAGAGCTGGCGCAGGCGCTCGCGGTTCCGTCCCGGTGGCTGACCCAGCGGGCGCTGGCGCGACGTGCGAAGGTTCGCCCACTGGATCAACTGGTGGACTTCGCCGATCTGCCGCTGAAGGAAGCTTACGTACGGGGCGTGCTGTCGACTGGGGCGAGGATCAGGGCGCGCTCGCGCTGGCTGAACGCAGTGAGCGTGTGGGCGACGCCGAGTCAGATCGTGCGAATTGCGGAGCTGCCCTACGTGGCGCGCCTGCGGCTGGTGGCGGGTGCGCGCCGGGCAGAGCCTTCGATGACGACGGAGGACACCGCTTCTTCTCCAGCCCGCGGGGTGCCGCGTTACCGTCTCAACTACGGCGCCTCCGTGGGCCAGTTGGAGCAGATTCAGATCCCGCTTCTGCACGAACTCGGGTACACCGGCCGCGGCGTACTCGTGGCCATGTTCGACGTTGGCTTCTACAAAGACCACGAGGCTTTCTCGCATCTCCGCATTGTGGCGGAGAGGGACTTCGTGATGGGGGATGATGATACGCAGCGGGACCCGAACGACCCGAATGACTACTCGGATTCTCACGGAACCCTGACGTGGTCGACGCTCGCTGGTTTTCGTCCGGGCAAACTGGTGGGACCAGCGTACGAAGCCGACTTTCTGCTGGCCAAGACGGAGGATGTCCGCAGCGAGACCCCGGTGGAGGAGGACTACTGGGCAGCGGCTGCGGAGTGGGCGGACAGCCTGGGGGCGGACGTCATCTCCAGTTCCCTCGGCTACTACGACTGGTACACGTTCGAGGACATGGACGGCAACACGGCCGTGTGCACGGTTGCTGCGGATCGGGCCGCCCAGCAGGGCATCGCGGTGGTAGTGGCGGCCGGGAATTGGAACAACAACGAATGGGGGCACATCAGCGCGCCGGCGGATGGAGACAGCGTGATCTCGGTGGGTGCGGTGGACGGGAACGGTGTGATCGCCGGCTTCAGCTCCCGGGGTCCCACGTACGACGGGAGGATCAAGCCGGAGGTATGCGCCCGAGGCGTGGGGACGCGGTGTGCAACTCGCCAGGGCCCCGGGACCTACGGCTACGCCAGCGGAACTTCGCTCTCCACCCCGCTCATCGGCGGTGTGTGCGCTCTGTTGTTGCAGATTCATCCGGAGTGGACCGGCTGGGACGTGCGTCAGGCGCTCATTTCTACGGCGTCCCAGGCCCACCGACCCGACAACACGTACGGCTGGGGGATCGCACGCGCCTTCGACGCGAGCGGCGTGCACACCGCAGTCCTGATTGTGGAGGATTGGGCGCTCCTCGAACCACCGGAGACGGCCAACGGCGCCCTGGACACCGCGGAGGTGATTGGATTTCGGATGGGCCTGAAGAACCTCGGCAACGAACCCACCACTGGGGGTAGGGTGCGGTTCCTCGCGTCGGACCCGGCCCTCTCACTCCTCGATTCCACCGTGGAGTTCGGTCAGATTGACCCCGGGGATAGTGTCACGCTCACCCTGCCGAGCGCCTACCGAGCCGCCGACGATCTCTCTGGGATCTCGGTGGTGCACGTGCGCTTCGTTGTGGAGACGGCGGAAGGTCGCAGCTTCGAGAGGTCCTACGACATCCCGGTGGCGGGTCTGTTCCCCGTGCGGGGCCTCGTGCTGGATCTGTCGAGCAGTACGCCCCTCCCGGAGGCGGAGGTCGTGTTTCGCCCCCTCGGGGCTCCGGTGGACTCCAGCTATTCCGCCGTGACCGACGCGGAAGGCCGGTTTGAGGCCAGAATGCCGCCGGGTGAGTACGCCGTGCAGGCTCGCAGAGCCGGCTTCTACCCGTCGGTCACAATCCGTTTGCAAATTCCCGCCGAAGGTCAGCCGGACTTGCTTCTGGGCGTCACCCGTCCGCGGCTCGCCTGGCAGGTGGCGGGACCGAGCGCTTCTCCCTCGGATCCCAACTGGAAGACGGGGCGGATCCACCTGGAGAACACGGGGTTCGGGGCTCTCTTCGTCGTGGTGCTCCCGGCGGTGGAGCTCACAAGGGCAGATGGCGAGGCACCCCCGAAAGGGAAGTTGCAACTCCCGCTCTGGCAGGATCCGGTGGAATTGAGTTCGCTGGACGTGGTGGGCGTTTCGGAGGAGCTGGACGGCGACACTCTCAACCTCACGTTCGCCCACGTGCAGGCCATCCCCGAGACGCTGGGAGTGCGTTGGATTCTGTACGTGGACCTTGACGCAGAGAGCGAGACGGGCCAGTCGTTGCACGGGCTGGGTGCGGATCGGCGACTCGTAGTGATGCGTGACACGGCGGTCGTCGAGGAGTGGTCGGGAGGCCACTGGTCCGCCATCCCGGGGGAGGGAAAAGTCGCGATTGTGGGCAGGCGAGCGGAGGTGCGTGTGCCGAAGTCGCTGGTGGGGGATGCGCATGTGACCGCGGTGCCGTTCTACCTGGAAGCGCAGCTGGAGTTCTCGGATGGGTTCGCGGTCTTCGACAGGGTGCCCGACCGAGGACCGTGGCGTCCGCACCTCCTGGTGGCGGCACCTTCTGCTCTGGAGTTTTCGCAGGGTTCGTTCTTCCTGGGGACGCATCAGTCCACGGAAGTAGAGTTCCGGTTTGACGCACGGGTGTGGGGATCGAGGGACGTTCGTTTCCTTCTGCTGTCCTGGGACCCGGTGGAGTCGTCGGTCCCTGTCCCGGTTCATTTCCCCACGGGAGTGGTCTCGAGTGGGGAAACCCCGGTGGATTGGTCACTGGAGAGGCCCTACCCGAACCCCTTCCGCACCGTGCTGGAAGTCCGGGTGCGCGCGGTGCGGGGGAAGCCGTTCGTGCTGCGCGTGTACGACTTGCGCGGGCGCGTGGTGCGGGTTCTGCACGACGGCCCCTCGGGGCGGCGGCGGGAACGCTTCCTCTGGGACGGAACGGACGAGAGGGGGAACCGCTTGCCTTCGGGTGTGTATCTGATTCAACTTCGCACGGCTGATGGTTTTGCGCGCATGCGGAAAGTGTTGCTCCTGCGGTGAGAACCGCCGGGCGAATGGGGGCGCGTAGGGAACTCGGCTGACGCCTCGTGAGTGAGGACGTGGTGAGGCGCTGCGCATGCCCGGATCGCTTGCGAGGGGGTGTGTAGACCCGTCAATCTCCGCCAGCGGGCGTGTGACCCGGCACAATTTCGGTCAGAAACGGGAACAAAGCCCTCCCTTGGTTTGTTGAAAGGCTTCGATGAGTAACCCCGGTCCCGTGCAACCCTTACGCTTGGGAATCTGATCTGTCGGTTTGGCCTGGGGCACGGTGTTGTGAGCAGGTATGTTGGACCATTGCTGGAGGTATTGTGACGATGGAGCAGAAGAAAAAGGCGTCGCGAAGGAAGCGCGGGCGCCTTTCGTGGGGGCTGGTAGTGGGGTCCCTCTTTGTGGGGCTCGTGGGGATCCTTGGTTTCACCGCTGGGTACGTGAGGGAATCGGATCTCGCCGACCGCGTGGCGGAGCTGGAACAGACGATCCTCGACCTCCGCGCGGCCATGAACGTGGACAGTGAGCGGTACGCTGCGATTCAGAAAGTGCTGGCGATCATCAACAAGCACAACCCCGAGATGCCGTCGGAACTGAAATACCGCATCGCGGATGAGATCTACCGTCTGTCGCTTCGGTTTGAGAACCTGACACCCGACCTGCTCTGCGCGGTGATCACGCACGAGACAGGCGGGACCTGGGACCCGAAAGTAGTGTCCCCCGCAGGGGCGCTTGGCCTGATGCAAGTGATGCCCGCCACGGGTATGTACGTGGCCGAAGCTGAGGGTATCACCTGGACATCGGCGGAGGACGTGCTCTTCGATCCCATTCTGAACCTGCGGATCGGAGCGCGCTACCTCTCCGACCTGATCCGATTGTACGGACTGGAAGGGGCGCTTGCGGCCTACAACGGCGGCGAGCGCAAAGCGGTGCAGTGGCTCGCTTCGGGCAAGAAAGAGGGCGTGCTCCACGAAGAAACGAGAAACTACGTCCCGGCCATCGTCAGGTTGTACCAGGAGTACCGTTCGGGACAAATGTGAGTTGCCCAGCATCGGGTGTGTACTTACAGGGGCCGGTTCCCGCGAGCCGGCCCTTTTGTTTGTGCCCGGCACGGTCGCCTGGGCGCCGGCTTCGCTCGTCGTAACGTTCTCCAGGGGCGGAGGGTGCCGGGAGGATTGGCGCTCGAGGGACGCGCTCCTGCGCGTCCTCGGGATCTACCTCCGCGGCTGAGCCTGCTCTGCGTGAGGTAGCGCAACTCGCGTAGAGGCGCAGGGGCGCAAAGCCATCCCCGCCCCCCGGAGCTCCCGAGGAACAGACGGGTCGACCGAAGTGAGGGACATCGAACTTCACCTGCAGCCCTCTTTGTGATCTGGTGGCCTGGTGAGGGCCCATACGGGACTGAGAGGCTTGGCGAGGCCGGAAGAGTCTGCCTGTGCTTCCCGGAAGGCTTCGGGCTGGGCCTCCGAAAGCCGTGATTTTTGCTTCTCCGGGTTTCTCCCTTTCTCCGCTTTGGGTTTTGGCGCCTTGCCGAGAGCTTCTTTTCTCTGTTTCTGTGGCTCAGCGTGCTCTGCGTGAGGTAGCTGAACTTACCGAGACACGCAAAGCTACCCCACTTCCACCCGGAGGTGCGCAGGAACTGGAGAGGTTCCAGAAGGTGGGGGATTCACCGGGAGCCCCTTCTGGCAGCACAGCCGTCCGTGGCCTTGGCGTTTTGGCGCCTTCGCGAGAGCTACCCTTCTCCGCGCCTCGGCGAGCTCTGCGTTCCCTGCGCCGCTGCGATTCTCAAGCGGTTTTGCAACGAACCTTCTTGGGCGTGGCGAACCCGCGTGGGGCCCGCGCCTTGCTTTTCGGAGACGGGTTTTCTACATTGGCCCGGACTGAGGCTGGGAGACGCGAGCGGCGCCGGGTTTGAACGGTGCAGCAAGGAGGCGAGGATGACGAGTCGACCGATTGCGTTGTCGCTTGGATTGATTGCGGCGTTGATTCTCACCAGTTGCGGAAAGAACAAGATGGAAAGGGAATTCGAGCAGTTTCTGTCGGCGCACGTCCAGAAGATCCAGGATCTCGAGAAGCGGATGAACCTGGCCTACTGGGAAGCAGCCACGACGGGTACGCAGGAGTCCTACGATCGGTACCGCGAGCTTCAGCTCGAGTACAGGAAGATCTACGCCGACAGGGAGGAGTTCGAGCGCGTCAAGGAGTGGCACGACTCCGGCCGGATTCGCGACGAGCTCCTATCCCGGCAACTGACTCTCCTGTACAACCGGTACCTGGCCAACCAGATTGATTCCACCCTGCTCCGCCAGATCGTGGAGAAGAGCACGGATGTGGAGCGGAAGTTCAACACTTTCCGGGCTTCCTTTGAAGGTCGGCTGGTGACGAACAACCAGATCAACGACCTGCTTCGCAACGAGAAGGACAATCGGAGGCGCCGGAGGGCGTGGGAGGCCAGCAAGCAGATTGGCTCCGTTGTGGAGCGCGAGTTGCTCGAGCTCGTGCGACTTCGCAATCGGGCGGCGCAGTCGCTCGGTTTTCGCAACTACTACGAGATGTCGATGAAACTCTCGGAGCAGGATCCCGACTGGGTGCTGAGCACGTTTGACGAACTGGCCGATCTGACGGACGAAGCTTTCGGGGAGCTGAAGGCCGAGATTGACCGTGTGCTTGCCCGGATGTACGGGGTGTCGACCGCCGACCTAAGACCCTGGCACTACCACGATCCATTCTTTCAGGAAGTCCCCCGCGTGTTCGAGACCAATCTGGACAGTCTGTTTGCCGGACGCGACGTGAAGGAGCTGGCCAGGCGTTTCTACACCTCCATCGGCCTCGAGGTGGACGACATCTTGTCGCGCAGCGATCTCTACGAGCGCGAGGGCAAAGACCAGCACGCCTTCTGCACGGACATCGACCGGGCGGGCGACGTCCGCGTGCTGGCCAATTTGAAGAACGATGAGTACTGGATGAATACGATCCTCCACGAGCTGGGGCATGCTGTGTACGACAAGTACATCGACCGAAGGTTGCCTTTCTTGCTTCGGGAACCCGCCCACACGTTCACCACGGAAGCCATTGCCATGCTGTTCGGCCGGTTGTCTCGCAATCCGGCGTGGCTGCGCGAGATGCTCGACCTTGACGGAGCGACGGTGGCGAAACTTGCCCAGGAGATCCGTCGGAGTCAGCGCGCGCAACAGCTCATCTTCTCCCGCTGGTGTCAGGTGATGGTGCGTTTCGAACGGGAACTGTACGAAGATCCGGAGCAGGACCTCAGCACGCTCTGGTGGGACCTGGTGGAGCGGTACCAGAGGGTGCACCGGCCGGAGCGGCGACATCGGCCCGACTGGGCTGCCAAGATTCACTTCACCTCCGCCCCGGTCTACTACCACAACTACATGCTCGGCGAGATGCTGGCCTCGCAGCTTCACTACACGATCGTCCGGAAGGTTTTGGGACTCGCGGATGATTCCGACTTCGGGTACGTGGGAGAGCCCCGCATCGGACAGTTTCTCCGGGAGAAGGTGTTCGCCGTTGGGGCGCGGTACCGCTGGGATGAAATGATCCGCCGAGCCACGGGAGAGGAACTCACGCCCAGGTATTTCGTGGAACAATTCGTCAAGGGTTCGTGAGTTCGCAGGGACTGTGCCCGGATGATCCGCGTGGATTCGAAATGGATGGCGGGCGTTCTCGCGGCTCTGGCCACTGCAGTATCGCCACTCCAAACGAGCGGCCAGGAAC
>CAYXFI010000030.1:12583-18981 GCA_964464205.1 uncultured Cytophagia bacterium | reverse complement strand
AGGGGGTTCCCCTGAACGAGATCGCTGTGTCCGTGCGGCCCGTCCTCGAAAAGCTGGCCAACGAGCTCGCGCGTTCCCTCGACTATTTCCGTCAGAAATTCGAAGTAACCCAGTTCGAGCACGTGTGGGTGTGCGGCATCGGCGCCACCCTGCTGAACCTGTGCCCGATGCTCGAGTCGGAGACCCAGGTGCCGACTTCCAAATTCGATCCCTTCACCCCAGAGGCCGGTCTGGGCATCGAGGCCGGGGTGGACGGGCTGGAAGAGTACGGTCCGTCGTTGGTCGTGCCGTTCGGGCTTGCCCTCGGCCCGAGCGAAGATCTGAACCTGCTGCCCCGGAATCTTCGCCGCTCCAAGTCTCTCCGCTGGGCTCAGAAGGGGGCGGCGTACGGAGCTCTGCTGGGTCTGATCGGGGTTGCCCTGCTCTCAGCGCAGGCTCACCTGGCCCAAAGAATCGAACAGAGCGAAATCGCCCTCCTCCAGGATCAGTACAGGACTCTGGCCCAAAGGCAGGCGGAACTCCAGCAGTTACGGTCGGACTGGAATCAGCTCCGAACTACGCTGAACGAGCTCAGGAAAGCGTTGCCCCAGGAACCGATGCTGCCGCTGTACCTGCACGCGCTCTCCAACCTCACCCCGGCGAAGATCGCCCTTTCGAGCGTCGAGATTGTGAGTCGGGAGGAAGCGGTGGCACAGCTTCGCGCCGAAATCAGCGACGAGGCTTCGGCCCTGATGCGAATCAGCGGCATTGTGTTCCCGGATCCGCCCAATGAGGGGACGCACTTGGCCAACTTCCTGATTGCCCTCAAGACGAGCGGACTATTCCTCAACGTACGAGTCGAAGAGAACAGACCGAGCGATATCGAGCGGGTGGGTGCCGAATTTGTGATCGCAGCGGAGATTCCGTGAGGGATGCACGTGCAGAAGCTCGAGCTGAACAATCCGTGGGTTCGAATCGGCCTGGTCGTGGCGGTTGAGGTGCTGGTGCTGGTCGGCTGGTACGGATTCTACTACCGCCCGGTCGAAGAGCGCATTCGCCAGTTGCGTCAACAGCGCCAGGAGCTCAGCGGCAAGGTCACGTTGGCGGCGCGCTCCGCCCTGCAGATCCACCGATTCCAGCGGCAGATCGACAGCCTGCGGACGGAATTCGAAGACATCCAGCGTCACCTTTTCGTTCCTCAGGCTCTGGAGCAGGTCGTGGCCAAACTCTCGCGCCAGGCCCGCATGTTCGGGTTGGTGTTCAACTCGGTCCAGCCCGACTACGGGGTACTGGTCGAAGGAGAATTCGACGGCCCCACGGGCAAACTCCCGGTCCAGATCGAAGCCACCGGTCAATTCCTGGCCGTCGGCAGATTCCTGGACAGCCTGGACCGGCTGGACTTCTACTTCGAACCCGTCGGACTGAGCCTGCAGTACGACCCGGCGATCTACCCGAAACTCAAGGTCCATTTGTCGGCATTCCTCTACCTGCGTGGCAAGCAGTTCCCCAAGGATGTTCCCTCGAAGTCAGCGGCACCCAGACAATTGTGAGGGTGCGACACGATGCGCAAGCTTAAGAAAAGCGAACAAATTCTTCTCATCCTGCTGGCCGTCGTTCTGGTGATCTTCATTCGCAGCCGCCTGTCGGGGGGAAACAAGAAGTCGGCCCCGCCCGCGGCTGTCAAGAAAATAGCTCAAACTGCGGAGACCGCGGCCGCCAGGGTCGGGATCATCCCGGGGGCCCAGGAAGAAAAGATTCCGGCTACGGTCCGGGCCCAGTTTGCGGGCTGGGGACGAGACCCGTTTCGGGGAGCAAACCGCCTGGCCCCACCGGATACGAGTGCCGCCCTTGACTCAACAGAAATCGTGTGGAAGGGTCTCCTTCGCACGGATAAGGGTACCCTGGTGATGATAGGCCCCTACGTGCTCGCGGAAGGCGAGCGACAGGGAGACCTCCAGGTGTTGAAAATCGAAAGAGATTTCGTGATCTGCCGATACAGAGGGAAGAGATTGACCCTCTTTCGTCCGGAGAAAGCCAAGTGACCGAGGCCGCCGACATGCGTCGAACACCGGAAACCATTCGGCTCGCTTCTGTGGTCGGAGTGGGCTCGCTTTTGCTTCTTCTCCTCTCTCACGGCGTCGTCCTCGGACAGGCCAAACTCCAGGCCGTGCAGGTGGTGCAGCCCCAGGTATTCTTGCTGGAGCTGACGCAGACCGTTGCCTACGGCACTCATCTGGACAACCAGAAGAATGAGTTCGCCCTCTACCTGTACAACACCCTCCCGAAGTTGAGCTGGAAAAGAAAGCAGGTGTCGGAAGGCCCCGTCACCGGCATCGAAGTGTACCGGTGGAGGCGCAGTTCGCCCACCACGGCAGTGGTGTTCAGGCTGCGTGAACCCTCGCTCTATCGGCTGGAGAACCTGCCGTCGGGCATCCGGGTTTCCTTCCGACCCGCACGGGGGGACTCCGGCAAGTCCATCCGGCACGTGGAGGTGCCCCTGTACCGACCACCCGCGCCGGAGCGCGAACTGGAGCAGTTGCAGGAGAAACTGGCCCGGGGCCGGCTGATCAGCCTCGACGTATTCGACGCCGAGATCGGAAACGTGCTCCGAATGTTGGGCAGGCAGAGCGGGGTGAACATCGTGGCGGGTAGCAATGTCACGGGCAAAATCACCGTGAGCCTGCACAACGTGACGCTGGACGAAGCGCTCGACAACATCCTGAAAGCGAACGGCTACACTTACGTGATCGACGGCGATGTCATCCGGGTCAAGAAGGTGGACGACCTGGGCCTGGGCGAGATGGTCACCAAGGTCTACCGGCTGCGCTACATCGATGCCCGGGCACTCCGCGAAGCGATCGCGGAGGTCACCTCGAAGAACGCAAAGGTGATGGTGTTCTCGACCCGCTTCCGCAGCGAGGCCCGTCCAGCGGCCGGCATCGCCCAGAAGAAAGTAAAAACGACGGCGCAGCCGGGACTCACAACTACGGGCGGCCGGTCCAGTGTTCTCATCGTGACGGACCTCGTGGAGAACATCCGGCACGTGGACAAGATCGTGGAAGCCCTCGACGTACCGCCGCCTCAGGTGATGATCGAAGCCAAGCTCATCGAGCTGACGCCGGGCGAAACGGGCAAACTGGGCATCGACTGGACGAAAGCAATCACGGTGGGGCTTTACGGAGAACAACAACTGCCCTCCGGAGCCATTCAATCCTACGGGGCCCGTACGAACTTGCCCTACGGGAAAATCAGTTATGCCACCCTCACGGCCAGCGAGTTTGCCGCAGTTCTGAACTTCCTGCGGGAAAACACGAACTCGAAGCTCATTTCCAATCCCAGGATCATTGCGGCGGACAACGAGGAATCGGTGATCAGCGTGGGCGAGACCTTCCCCGTGCCCCAGATCAACCGCGGCGTGGGCGGTCAGGGCGACATCGTCACGTTCCAGTACAAGGACGTGAACATCTCGCTGCGGGTCACCCCGCACGTGTCGGGCGACCGTACGATCACTATGTTCGTGAACCCGGTGATCGAGGAGGTCACGGGCGAAGTGGTCATTGATCGGAACCGGGCCCCGATCACCTCCAAGCGATCGGTGCAGACGGTCGTGACGGTCAAAGACGGAGAGACAATCGTCATCGGCGGTCTGATCAAAGAGAACAAAGTCGAGACGGTCAGCAAGATATGGCTACTTGGGGATATCCCTCTCATCGGCAACCTCTTCCGAAACAAGAAGATCGAGCGCAAACAGACAGATTTGCTGATCTTTCTCACGCCTCACATCCTGAGCACCTGGTGAGATTCGGGATGTCGTCGGAGCCCGACTTTCCGCCGCGGACGGGATCGCAACCCAGCGGCTCAGCCCATTCCCACTGGAGAGAGCCCGGCAGCGCCCTTCCGGCTGGGGCGATGCGGGGAGGCAACTGCAAATCACGACAACAGTGACGTGGCGTTCGTAGTGAATTGCATCGCCGTCAGTGTTTTTCTGAAAACGCAAGCTCCTGATTTTCTCTGCCCCCGGGGAGTCTTGCGAAGAAGACAATCAAAACCGCAGCGACCCGGGGAACGCGGAGGCTAGCGCAGAGAAAGCCAAACTCGCTTTGTGCCGCGGTATCTGCCGTATTTTGGACTCACACAAGCCGGCTGTGCGGCCAGCGCAGGCCTGAATTCCCCTCGATCCCGACACTTGTCGAACTCGAGGGGACGAGCTGAGATTTCCCCTGAGCCACTCAAGTAGGGAGCAACCGCATCTCGCGCTGGAGGAAGATCGGCGACAATGAACCGGCAAGAACTCGACAAGCTCCTGGCCGTAGCGGTATCGCAGAAGGCGAGCGACGTGCACCTCTGCGCGGGTTCGGCGCCGGTTCTGCGCATCCACGGCAAACTCCGTAGATTGAAGGCTCCTTCCCTCACCCAGGCCGCGATGTCGTCCCTCATCCGCGACCTGTTGCGCGCCGACCAACTCAGCCGGTACGAGCAGGACTGGCAGCTCGACGCCGCGTACGAAGTGAAAGGGGTCGGCCGCTTCCGGTGCAACTTCTACCGGCAACTCCGCGGGGACGCCATCGCATTCCGTGCCATCCCGATGCGCGTGCCGCACCTCTCCGAAATCGGCGCTCCTCCGATACTGGCCTCTTTCGCTCGGCTACACCGCGGACTCGTGCTCGTCACCGGTCCCACGGGCTCGGGTAAGTCCACCACCCTGGCCGCCATCATCAACCTGATCAATGAGGAGCGCCACGATCATATCATCACGATCGAGGATCCGATCGAGTACGTTCACCAGCCGAAGAGCTGCCTGATCAACCAGCGCGAGCTCGGAGCGCACACGCGCTCCTTCGCCGATGCCCTTCGGGCCGCTCTTCGCGAGGACCCGGACGTGATCCTCGTGGGCGAGATGCGCGACCTGGAGACCATTTCCCTCGCCCTCACGGCGGCGGAAACGGGCCACCTCGTGCTCTCCACGTTGCACACGATCAGCGCGCCGGAGACCGTCAATCGGGTGATCGACGTCTTCCCGCCCGGGCAGCAGCCGCAGATCCGCTCGATGTTCGCCAATTCCATCGAAGGCATCATTTCGCAGCGCCTCCTGCCGCGGAAGGACCACAAGGGCCGGGTGGCGGCGTTCGAAGTGCTTGTGGCCACCACAGCCGTCCGCAATCTCATCCGCGAGGGAAAGACTCACCAGATACCCTCTCTCTTGCAAACCGGCGCCGAAGTGGGCATGCAGACAATGGAGCAATCCGTTCAGGATCTGGTCGACCGCGGCCTGGTGGACCGTGCGGAGGCTGCCGCCTACCTCTCGGATTCCGGCCTGGGAAAACGTACTCAGGCCGCGTGAAGAGGCGGCGGAGCAGTGCGCGCCGAAGGCCTCATCATCCCGCTGGATACGTTCCGTACTAAGTTCGCCACGTCCACGTTGAAGGGAGGAGGAACAAAGCTAGCGATCGAGTGCCCGCCCTCACATCCGGTACACCGCGGTCAGGGGCAGCATCGGCGCGGGTCTCCCTTCGGCCCGGAAACGTACGCCGAAGATCGCCGTCCGGATTGGGACGTCAGCACCAGACCCGGCAGTCCGCCCCTCATGCGAAACCCGTCGACAGACGGGGCGGAATCCCCCGTCGCGCAGTTGCTTTCACTGGCGCCGCCTTTTGGTCTTGACTTTCAAGGCCGGATTGTCTACGCTAAAGGGGCGCGCGGCCCAGCCGGGTCCACGCACCGAGTGCTGGAGGAAAGACGGAGGGCGAGATGAGCCTGCTCGATCTCATCCCCGAGGAGGAGGTCACTCGCGACAGGCTGCGCGAGCTGCTCGCAGAGGTGGACCTCCCCACCGAGGTCGACCAAGACGGGGACCTGCGCGTGACGACGGACGTGGGAACCCACGCGTACGTGGCTCTGGACGAACGCCGACGATTGATCAAATTCTACACCGCCTACCGCCTCCGCGAAGATGCGTCGGTTGCTGAGAAGCTGAATCTCGCAAACACGCTGAACGACGAGGTGATCCTGGTGCGCTTCTGCGTCGTTGGCACCAGCATCCTCGTCGCAGACTATTTTCTGAGCTACGATCGGGGCCTCCTGCCACATCAGTTCCTGCGCAGCCTCTCCTGGTTCAGCCAAGTGGCGGTTCAGGCGGTGGCCGCCTACGACGAAGACAACATCGTACTTTGAGACGACCGTGCAAGAGTACGCCGAGCGGGACGGACGCGGGGCACCCGCAGAACTACGCCGTGACACCGATTCACCCTTCGCCGCGAACCCGCCTACGTCGAGAAGAAAGCCAGGGCCACCTGCACCTCATGGGCTGAACGGTCGAACGGATTCTCGATCTGTTCTGATGCCTCCCTTCCCGTGACTGCAGCTCCAGACCACGGTGGCTTTCTGTCAAAATCCCGTGCGAACAACCGTCCCTGGGCTTG
>CAYXFI010000030.1:9709-12483 GCA_964464205.1 uncultured Cytophagia bacterium | reverse complement strand
TCACACAAACAGGGAGGTGACCATGTCTGTACGGATCGGCCAGCCCGCCCCGGATTTCACTGCGGAAGGGTTCGTGGACGGCGACTTCAAGACCGTCCGACTCTCCGACTACCGGGGCAAATGGGTGATGCTGCTGTTCTACCCGGGTGATTTCACCTTTGTCTGACCCACCGAGTTGGCGGCAGTTGCCGCTTCCTACGACGAGTTCAAGTCCCTCCACACCGAAGTCCTCGCCATCAGCATCGACAGTCAGTTCGTCCACCGCGTGTGGCAGGAACAGGAACTGTCGAAGATGGTCGAGGGAGGGGTCCCCTACCCGCTCCTGGCGGACACCGGAGGCAAGATCGGCAGCCTCTACGGCGTGTACGACGAGGAGCAAGGTGTGAACATCCGGGGGAGGTTCTTCATCGACCCCGACGGCGTGCTGCAGAGCCTGGAGATTCTCCCACCACCCGTGGGGCGCAGCGTGAAGGAGATGCTGCGTCAATTGAAAGCCCTGCAGCACGCTCGGGCCACAGGCGAAGCTACCGTATGCGACTGGACGCCGGGTGACACCACCCTCAAGCCAGGCGCCGAGCTCGTGGGGAACGTCTGGAAGGTATGGAAGCCCAAACCGGTGAAGTAGCCGATCCTTGATTCCTCCTCGCTTGTTGGTCGCGGTCGGCCCCTCCGGCGGAAGGGTCGGCCGCGCACTCTTCGCTCGCAGGGTTGAGGGCACGGTCGCCACAAGCGAGAAAGGAGGGTACCATGGTGCGAAAGGGAATCGGTCGCACGATGGCGCTTCTCGTCGGATTGCTTGTGGTGGCTTTGTGGATTTGGCAGCCCCCTCAGGGCGCCAAGTCCAGTTACGCTGGGCCCGCGATGAAGATGGAGGGTTGTGCGGAGAAGATGGAACACCGCATGGCCCGTGTGGGCAGTCCAGCCCCGGACTTCGAGCTCCCAGCGTACGCGGACGGTAGTTTCAAGATCATCAAGCTCTCCGACTACAAGGGCCAGTGGGTGGTGCTCTGTTTCTACCCCGGTGACTTCACCTTCGTCTGACCCACCGAGTTGGCGGCAGTTGCCGCCCGATACGACGAGCTGAAGTCCCTGGGGGTACAAGTTCTGGCGGTGAGCACTGATAGTCGTTTCAGCCACAAAGTGTGGCAGGAAATCGAGCTGTCCAAGATGGTGAAGGGCGGCGTTCCCTTCCCGATGGTTGCCGATCGCGGCGGTCGCGTGGGACAGGTGTACGGGGTGTATGACAGCAAAGCTGGCGTAGACATCCGCGGGCGCTTCCTCATCGACCCCGACGGGATCATCCAGGCCATGGAGATCCTCGCGCCGCCGGTCGGCCGCAACGTGGACGAGCTGATCCGGCAGATCAAGGCCTTCCAGCACCACCGCAAGACCGGCGAAGTGTGCCCGGCTGGCTGGCAGCCCGGCAAGAAAACGCTCAAGCCCGGTCCCGACCTGGTGGGCAAAGTCTGGAAGGTCTGGAAGCCGAACAAGTAGCCGGTACGTTCGTGACCCGCGCGGTGGCCATCGTCCATCGCGACGCGCATCTTGAATGAAGGCTCCCTACCGGAGCCGCAGCAATTCAATCCTGAACCACAGAGCGACCGTGCCCTCCCCCTTCGAGCGTTTTGGCAGATAGCTCTCCGCGCAAGTAGAGACAGCTAAAGCGAAGCGACTGCCTGTGGCAAAACACCATCCCGTAGCGGCCGATACCGAGGTGCCTCAGAGCACTCCAGAGACAACGATGGGAAGCGAGATACTTCCGAAGGCATGTCGCCCACGCGGCCCCAACGAGGGCGCGGGGGCGGACTAGCCCGGAGGATGGCAACTACGTCACGTCGCCCTTTGGCTGGCGAGCCTGAAGGGGCACGGGCGTCCTGAGCACCCTTGCGCGGACTACGGCCCACCCAAGTACTCTGTGACACCTCTGTGTGCACAGAGCCTCCGTGGTTCCGCACGATTGGTTCTTCGAGCTGTTTGCCAGCCGCCCCCGTGCGGTGGAACCTGCCCTGCCGGAGCGCGTTTCAAACGTGTCCAGCAGGTTGATTGTGGGTGGGTGAAAAAGGGCTGAAGAGCGAGCTTATTTCGCGGGGGAATCTGCCGATAAGAGAAAGGGGCCAAAGCCCTTGACAAAAAGAAACTTGATTGGTATATTCGCCCCGTCTTGAGATTTGAGAAGATAGCGCACGATTGCAGGAGGACGAAACAGCCAGTTCGCTAACGGTTTCCTCTGGAAGTACCGCGAGCCCCAAAGGGCAGAACGAACAGCATCTGAGATGAAACACGATGGGCCGGGTATTTCCGATCGCCAGAGGCGAACTGCGTCCTCCAGCAGGGCTGGACCGAATGCCTTGAGGTGATCCCGTTCGCCGGAGGGGAAACCTGGGTCATTCGGTTTTTTTGTTGGACTCGACGGCGCACCCGACAGCTGTGCGTCGCACCAGTAAGGAGGTTTCAACGATGAGAAAAGCTGTTTCCCTGATCCTCGTCGCAGCCGCCCTCGTGACCTTCGCCGGACAGGCGTTCGCCATCAGCGAAGCGGCGGTGCTGTTTCTGCTCATCAGTCCTGGGGCAAGGGCTTCGGGCATGGGCGAGGCCTTCGCTGCAGTGGCAGACGATGCTACGGCCGTCTACTGGAATCCCGCAGGTCTAGCTTTCCAGAGAGGTCGTGAGATCACCCTGATGCACGCGAACTGGCTGCCGCAACTCACGAATGACATGTTCTTCGATTTCGCCGCCTACCGGCAGTACGTCGAGGGCTTGGGCACTTTCGGAAT
>CAYXFI010000030.1:1376-9699 GCA_964464205.1 uncultured Cytophagia bacterium | reverse complement strand
GGAAGGAACACGGCTGTGGGAGTGGGTCTGCGCTACATCCGGAGCAATCTATCGTCCGTGGGGGCGGGGGCAGAGCGCGGCGAGGGCAAAGCGAACGCCTTTGCCGTCGATCTAGCCTTCCTCTACAAAGCCCCCTGGCTCGACGGTTTCCGCATCGGCGCCAACCTGTCCAACATGGGGCCCAAGATCACCTACATCGATGCGGCCCAGGCGGACCCCTTGCCCACGAACCTCAAGTTCGGAATCGCCTACGACCTGGTGAAGTCGCAGTACAACAAGATCACCCTCGCCGCCGACGCGAACAAGCTACTGGTGCGACGCTACAAAGACGGCACGTCGGATCCGTTCTACAAGGCGATCTTCACAGCCTGGACGGACGAGCCGATCGGCACCGAATTCCGCAACATGATCTACAGCGCCGGACTCGAGTACTGGTACGCGAACCTGTTTGCCCTGCGCGCCGGCTACTACTACGACGAAGAGGGCAAAGTCAAGTACGCCACTTTCGGCGCTGGAATCCAGTATCATCTGTACCGATTCGATTTTGCCTACGTATCCGCGAAGGAGGGCCATCCGCTGTCGGACACGATGCGTTTCTCGCTGACGATTGGCTTCTGAGCAACCGCTTCCCATGCGAACTGAGAAGTAGGGCAAGGAAGTGCGTGAATCTGTACGGCGTACCTCCTTGCCCTTTCGTTATGCCCACTCCGTGGGGAGGATGGCGGAGCGCGCACAAGCTGTGAGCGTAGACCGCGCATCTCATCAGAAAGCCCGACTCAGAGTGATAACGTAGCGCTCCGTCCGGTGCGAATCCGGGCTACGGATGATGCGCGCACCAAGGGTAATCACCTGGTAGCGGTAGTCACTTCCCAGAACTGTCCGTCTCACGATCCGAATCACACCCTTCTGGAGACCAGATGCGGAGGAGTCACCTGCTTCGCCTGTTCGTCCTCATCGTGGCCTACACCGCCTGGCTAACCCAGAGTTCGCAGGCCGGTCAGCTTCGCCCGAAAACTGCCCACGCGACCCGCTACATCCCCGCGGCTACGTCAGGGCCGCGCCTTGGCCCCAACTCTCATTCGCTCGAAGGCGGGGCCATCAGCTCGGTGCCTGACACAGTGCGGATCCTCGCCATTCGCGTCCAGTTCCAACCGGACAATCTGAGCACGACAACGGGCGACGGCACGTTTCTGCTCGAACCGTCCTCCGAGTATGCTGTGGACCCACCTCCGCACGATCGCCGATACTTCGAGGCACAGATCCAGGCCCTGGCGAACTACTACCGGTCGGTTTCCGGCGGGAAGTTGATCGTTGAAGGGGACGTCTACCCCAGAGAGGAATCTAGTTCCTACACCCTACCACACCAGATGGACTACTACCACCCGCCGGAGGCGGACTCCGACGACTCACTCAGAGACCTTCGTCTCAGCGAGCTGCTTCGGGACGCGGTAAAGGCAGCGGATGGCGACACCGCCGTGCGTTTCGATCGATACGACTGCGTCATTGTGTTCCACGCCGGTGTGGGACAGGATTTCGCTTTCGACTTCGACCCCACCCCGAACGACATCCCTTCCGTCTTCCTCGACTCACTCACCGTGAAGGAACACCTGGGTAGCGACGGGATCTCCGTCGACAATGGCGAGTGGACTGTGCGCGAGGGGATCATCCTGCCCGAGGCTCAGAGCCAGGAGGGCTACGAGATTGGCTTGCTCGGCACGGCCTGTCTGATGTTCGCCCAGTGGTTGGGGATCCCCGCGCTGTACAACACGAAGGACGGCCGGCCCGGAATCGGGATGTGGGGTCTGATGGACCAGGGATCGAACAACGGCAGCGGGCTCCTACCCGCTCAACCCTGTGCCTGGACGCGCGTGTTCATGGGATGGTGTGACCCCATCGTTGTGCACGCCGGACAGGACTTGCCCGTGGCCGCGTGGAAAACTCGCGACCCGCACAAGGTCTACAAGATCCCGATCAACGACCACGAGTACTTCCTGATCGAGAATCGCCAGCGCGACGTAAACCGGGATGGGATTGCCGTCGGGCGGGATCATCGGGGCAACCGCGTCGAAATCAAGTTCGACAATCAGGGGAACCTGCAGGTCCTGCACGAAGGCACGCTCGGTGTCATCACCCAAATCGACGAGTACGACTTCGGCCTTCCCGGCAGCGGCATCCTGATCTGGCACGTGGATGAGGAGGTGCTGCGGCGCGGGCTGGCGGAGAACCGAGTGAACGCGGATCCGGAGCACCGGGCGGTCGACCTCGAAGAAGCCGACGGCGCCCAGGACATCGGACAGCAGTACGGCTTCCTCTCCCCAGGAGCGGGCGCTGAAAATGGAGTCCCCGAAGACGCTTACTGGGCCAAGAACGAAATCAACATGCTGGTCAACGCTTCCGAGAAGGTGGAGTTTGGCCCCCACACCGAGCCCAACAGCAACAGCTACTCGGGAGCTGTCACGGGTATTCTCATCACAGACTTCTCTGATCTTGATTCGGTGATGACCTTCAGCGTCCGCAAAGAGCGCGTAGTGGCCGGTTTTCCGGTATGGGCCGGGGCCGAAGCATCCGGGCATCCCCTGGTGGCCGACATTGACGGGGATGGATCCGACGAGATCCTTCTCGCCACGAGAGACGGCCGCCTGGTCTGCTGGCGCGGCGACGGGAGCCCCTTCGCACCCTCCACCCGGCAGGTCGCCTACGCGGGGGTGGGCCAGGACACGCTCTGGTACCCCGACGCGACGTTCTTCACAGCCCCACCCGGGAACGAAGACGGTCCGATCCTGGCGCCGATTCTGAGCACCGACGGCGCCTCGCCTCTCGTGTTCTGGGGAGCGCGAAGAGGGCTCTGGGCGTTGCGAGCCGCAGATCCGGGGAAACCGCCCGCCGTAGCTGCCCATTTCGATTCCGCGCGCCTGTCGGGAACGGCACTCCACTCATGGAAGACCCCGGCAGGTACGCTCTACACCCTCTACCCTCAGACGGAGGGATTGCGATTCGTGTGGGTTTCGCGCGACAGCGGGCTGAATGACCTTTCTCTTGTACCCACACCGTATCAGATTCTGGACTTCGCAGGCGCCGGACCGCGCGGTTTCTACCTACTGGCTTCCTCGGAACAACGCGTCGTCCTGGAGGCGTTCGACAGTCAGCTGCGGACCCGGTGGACCGCCGTCCCTGCGTCGTCGCCCACTTCCCTGGTCGCTGGAGACCTCGACGGCAATGGCAGCGTGGAAGTCGTCACCCTCGCGCCAGACGGGACGGTGGACGCACTCGGGGAGGACGGCCAGCGACTCCCCGGCTTTCCGACACGAGCCTTCGGCACCTGCTCGGGTCGGCTCGCCCTCGGCGACGTGGATGGGAAAGGGGGGGCCGAGATCGTATTCACTACCGATTACGCTCAAGCCTACGTGCTGAGTCGCAACGGGGTGACCTTGCCTGGCTGGCCAGTGGATCTGCGGCCCGCAGGTGAGCGAGGTAGCGCGGAAGGCCAGTACTCCAGCACGACTCCCATTCTGGTGGACCTGAACGACGACGGAGCAGCAGAGGTCCTTGTGGCCGATCAGCGGGGCGGACTTGTCGCTTTAGGCCAGGACGGGCAGCCCTTGCCCGGTTTCCCACTGGCCACTTCCACAAGACTGACAGGTGTGGCTGCCGGGGATATTGACGGCGATGGTTTGCTCGAACTCGTGGCTGCAGGCGCGGAGGGTCTGGTGTACGCCTGGGAAACGGATGCCGCAGAGGCGGGCGCTGTGTGGCCCCAGCCCCTTGCGGATGCCAGCGCCACAGCCTGCCTCCCCGGACCGGTATCGCCCCCTCAGCCCCCGGCAGGCGAGGGCAACGTGCTGGTACTGGGTAGCTTGCACTGTTTTCCCAACCCTACCGCTGGCCAGGCGGCGCGCATCCGCTTCACGCTCAAAAAGGACGCACGTGTCCGCGCCGAAATCTACGACCTCGCGGGTTCAAAAGTCGCTGAATTGAGCGGCCACGGGGCCGCCGGTTTGGAAAACGAGCTGGTGTGGGACACTTCGGGCACCGAACCGGGGGTCTACTTCGTACGCCTCGTAGTGGGCGGCGAAACGGAAATTGTGAAGCTCGCGGTCACTCCCTGAGAAGCCTCTCCGGGCGCACGTTTGGGCGCGGAGAGGCAGCGGACTGCGGGCTGCGGTAGCGTAACACGAGTAGCGTGACAGCTTCGGAAGAGACAGCGCCGGGATCGGGCGTTTCTCAGCCTTTACCCCGAGACGTGTAAGTCGCTGAACTTTCATTCACGAGCCGAACGGGAACGCGCGCCGTGACCACAACGCGAAGTCGAGGGATCGTTTCACTGGCAGTGCTTTTGCTCTCACTGAGCCTCTGGGGCCGCACAGCCAGCGCCCAATGGGAAGGGTACAACCATCCTGAACTCCGTTGGTTCACGATCGAGACCGAGCATTTCGAGGTTCACTTTCACGAGGGGACGGAGCGTACCGCGCGCGAGGTTGCTCGCATCGCCGAGTCGGTGTACGAACCCATCACCTCGCTGTACGACTACGAGCCGGACGGCAAAGTCCATTTCATCATCCGTGACCACGACGACAATTCCAACGGAGCCGCGTTCTACTACGATCAGAAGATCGAAATCTGGGCTCCGGCACTGGATTTCGAGCTGCGGGGCACTCACGAGTGGCTACCCAACGTGGTCACCCACGAGTTCACCCACTTGATCTCCCTTGGCGCGGCGCGCAAATTCAGCCGCAGGATCCCCGGGTTCTATTTCCAGTGGATCGGCTACGAAAAAGAGCGCCGCCCGGACGTGATCTATGGCTACCCCAACGTGATCGTGTCCTACCCGATCGCGGGAACGGTGGTACCGATGTGGTTTGCGGAAGGAGTGGCCCAGTTCCAGCGAGCTGGGCTCAACCACGACTATTGGGACACTCACCGCGACATGTTGTTGCGGACGGCCGTCCTGGCCGACAGTCTGCTGAGTCTGAACCAGATGGGTGTTTTCGGCAAAGACGGACTGGGCAACGAACGGGTGTACAACCAGGGATTCGCGCTCACCCTGTACATCGCGCGAACCTACGGCGAGGAAGCGGTCGCTCGCCTCACCCGAGCGCTACGCAGTCCCTTCGCGCTCACGTTCAGCGCGGCGTGCAGAAAGGTGTTGCACAAGAGCGAGCGGGAACTCTACGAGGAATGGCGTCAGTTCCTGAAGACCAAGTACGAACACGCCACCGCGGGGCTCCGCGCCGCTCTGGTGGAGGGAGATCTGGCTTGGACCAAGGGCGTGGCCAACCTTCATCCCCGTTTTTCGCCCGATGGCAAGAAGCTCGTGTTTCTCTCGAGCCGAGGCGCCGGTTACTTTTCCTCGAGCAGCCTGTGCTTGATGGACGTGGCCACCCGGAAAGTGAAGGTGCTCGTGCCGGGCGTCACGTCGCCCGCGAGCTGGATGCCCGAGGGCAAGCGGATCGTCTACGCGAAGCTCCACAGGGTCAACCGACAGGGCTCTCACTATTTCGACCTGTACGTCTACGATTTGGAGAAAAAAGAGAGCCGCAAGATCACACACGGCGTGCGTGCCTACGCGCCGGCAGCCAAGCCGACCGGTTTGTGGATCGCCTGCGTGACCCAGCGAGACGGCACCCAGAATCTCACGCTCGTGACCATCGACGGTGGGGCAGTCCGTCAGCTCACGAACTTCCGCGACGGCGAAACCCTGTACACACCGGTCTGGTCGCCCGACGGCAAGAAGATCGTGGTCTCTGCTGGCCGGGAGCACGGCCGCTGCTTGCTGGTCTACGACGTCGAAACGTCGAAGCTGGACACCCTGCTGGCCTTGCCCGGTGACGTACGCGACCCGACCTTTTCTCCCGACGGGCGCTACCTGTACTTCAGCTGGGACGGGACGGGGATTTTCAACATCTACCGAATGAGATTCCCCAGAGGCAAGCCCGAGCCACTCACCAGCGTACTTGGAGGAGCCTTCACACCGGCCGTCAACGCGGAGGGGCAACTCTTCTACGCCAGTTTCCGGGCAGACGGCTACAAGCTCGCGATGATCCGGAAAGTCCAGCCTCTTCCCAGAAAGACTCTGGCCTACCGCCTGCGACGCAACTGGCTTGCGCCCAAAGCCAAAGTGGCCGAAGCCACGGACGGGCGTTCCGTACGGGTCGCCGACCCCAGACCCTACTCAAGCGAGTACGGTCAGCTCTTTTTCCTGCCGCGCTTCGTGGTGGACTACGGCATCCCGAAGATCGGCACGTACGTTTACTCGTCGGAAATGCTCGACCGTCTCTCGGTCCTGGCGGGCGGGGCCCTCAATCGCGAGGGCGATTTCGATCTTTTCGGCATCTTCGAGTACCGCCGTCTCGCCCCCACGGTCTTCCTCGAGCTCTACGCCCTGTCTCGCCACCTGGATGAGGACATCGAGGTTCTCGAGAACTACCCGAAAGTCAACACCCGTATTCGCTTCAATCTACTCGAGGCAGACCTCGGGTTGCGGCAGAGACTTTCCGATCAACTCTGGGCAGTCCTCACCCTGCGCCACAGCCGCTACACCAGCCACATCGGCGATTTCTTCTTCCAGAATCGCCTCTGGGTGTCGCCGAAGAACACCTACTACATCGGGACGGAGCTGTTCTTCGATCTGGACTTGAACCAGGTGGCGCGGACAGTGGACGCCGCGATTTCGCCGCGCGCCGGCAGACGCGTACACCTGCAACTCGGTTACCACTGGAACAACTTCTTCAAGGATTTCTCGACCGACAATCCCTACGGCACCCTGCAGGAGGTCTACACGCCGTACCGCTATTCCTCCGCCGAGCTTGACTGGCGCGAATACGTAGGGCTACCCTTTTCGGGCCACGCGCTCGGGCTGCGCTTCCGCGGCGGCTGGATCGATCGCCGGGTCGATTCCTTCTTCAACTTCTTCGCAGGTGGATTGCCCGGCCTGAAAGGGTACCCGTACTACAGCATCGAGGGTCGCAAGCTGCTGCACTTCGGACTGACCTACCGATTCCCACTGGCTCGCACCCTGGAGCTGGCTTTCGGACCGATCCAGGCGCAGAAGCTCTACGCAGCTCTCTTCGTGGAAACGGGCAACGCTTTCGACGAGGGCAGGGTGCCCTGGCGGGACTTCCGAGCCGACGCGGGAGTTCAGCTGCGGGTTCAGGCTTACTCCTTCTACGCGTACCCGACGCAGATCTTCTTCGACGCAGCCTACGGTTTCTCCCGTTTCGAACATCTGGGGCAAACGTACGGACGAGAAGTGCGCCTCTACTTCGGAATCGCCTTTGATTTTCTCGACGAATAGCAGTTGCGGACCATCGCCGGGAGTGGCCGGCCCCGCACAGTCGGGCAAAGCTGCGCGTGAAATTCACAGGTTTCACCTTGTAGTCTGGAGGGAGAAGCGATGCGCCGTGCGATGCTTTCGCTGCTTGTCGTCTCAGCGTGTCTCGCCTCCGCCGCAACGGCGGGCGAGCCTGCTGGTTCGGTAGCGACTCCGGGCACGGAGTCCTGGCGTGCGTTCTGGGGATTGGATAAGGGGCAGGTGGAAGCGGAATCCACTGTGGTGCGTCCCGAAGGGTGGAAGTCGGCCAGGAAAGCCCTTCTGCTTTCCGCGTTGATCCCGGGAGCGGGAGAGCTCTACGCGGGGAGCAAGTGGAAAGCCGCGGTCTTTCTGGCCGCCGAGGTGTACGCGTGGACGACGTACTCGGTGTATCACAAGAAGGGCTCGCAAAAAGAGGACGAGTTCGAGGCCTTCGCCGACGCGCACTGGAGCGAGCAGGAGTACTGGGAGGCCATCGCTCGGGAAGCCGGCCTCGACCCCAGTGACATCGATGCCCTGCGCGAGTACGAGCGCAACACCTACAGCCACAGCCTGCACGAGCAGAAAGACCAGCAGTACTACGAGATGATCGGCAAGTACAATCAATTCAACGCGGGCTGGGACGACACCGACACCCACCGCGGCCGCGATTCGAAGAACCGCGAAATCTACGAGGACATGCGTGCCGAGGCCAACAAGTTCTTCAAGAGAGCAACCATGGGCGCCACAATCGCGATGATCAACCACGTGGTGAGCGCCATCGATGCGGCCTGGACGACCGTGTACCACAACAAGAAGCTCGCTTCCGTCCGGCTGCAGGCAACGGGGCTGGCTTTCAATGGGGATCTGGTCCCCGCGCTGGAGGTGCGAATTGACTGGTAGACTTGGCCCGACGCGACGTAGTCCTCGCGGGCCCCGCGGGGAAAGATGGCGAACGGGGCTCGCGCCGCTTCTGGCCCTTGTCTTGCTGGTGAGTCCCCGTCCCTCCTGGGGGTCCGACCGAACGGGTACCGACGA
>CAYXFI010000030.1:0-1276 GCA_964464205.1 uncultured Cytophagia bacterium | reverse complement strand
TTCCCTCTCCCGGGAAGGCCGCCCTCCGGTCGCTCATCCTTCCCGGCTGGGGCCAGCATTCGGTCGGATCCCGGGCAAGTTTCCGGACCTTCCTCGCGGCCGAGGTGGGGTTGTGGCTGGCCTACGCGGGTTTCCGGACGGCGGCGAGCTGGAAGGAGGAAGCGTACAGACTCTTCGCCCGCGAGCACGCCGGGATCAACCCGGAGGGGAAGGACAAGCAATTCTACATCAACATCGAGAACTACGACAGCCTTGATGATTACAATCAGGCCAAGTTGCGCGATCGGAACCTGCGCGACTACTACAGGGATCGCCAGAAATACTACTGGCGCTGGGACTCCAGCGCCAATCGTGCGACGTACGAACAAATGCGGGTGACCGCCGACCGCTACCTGAACCGGGCTGAGCTCACCGTGGGCGGAATCCTGGCCAACCACGTCATCAGCGCCCTGCACGCGATGTGGCTCGCCAAGCGGGCCAGCGGTACCCACTCGTCCAGCGCATCCCGCTTCGGTTGGGACTGGTCCCTACAGGTCAGTCCCCGCGTAAGGCTCCGGGTCCTGATGCGCTTTTAGCGGCTCTGCGAAAGGGCGCGACGCACTGCGGGCGCGCAACGGGCACGGACAACTGCGCAGCGACCGCGCCTCCACCGCAGTTTGAAGGTCTGCCGCGCATACCCAGCAGCGAGACTCGTTCTTTCTTGTCTGGTGAGGGCACGTCGGAGCGGCGCCTCGCCCTTGCCCGAGCGCTGATTCGGGGAACAAGGGATCCAAGGCACGGCCGTGAATCGGTTGGTGTCCCATCCGTCACCGCCGACCAGTCGTTGCCCCCCACTCCGTTGCGATTCAGCAGATCACAGCTCCCCCCGGATCTCCCCAGTTTGCCAGCGTAGACTACTTCTTGCCGAGAGCGGAAGAGCGAAAGGAACGGTCAGAATCAACAACAGAAGGGAAATGGACGCTCAGGTCCCGGAAACTGGGCGGGGAGACTGCCGTCGGCAACGCGCGGGCCGGAGTACACAGTGGCGTTCCGGTACTCCTCCGGTGGGCGCGCTTACGCTTGAACGAAGGGTTGTGGCCCCCCGTAGCTCCGCAGCGGGAGCCCGCGCCACCTGGCCGGAGCTCCCGCTGCAGGGTGCAGGACTTCCGTCAAGGAATCAGAACCCCACGGAAACGCCTAGGAGCACCATCAACAGATCCGTCTCCGACCGGCCGACATCGTAGCTCACCTTGCCGCCCTCTCGGCGAATGGAGCCCTTCTTCAGATACTCCGCCAT
>CAYXFI010000029.1:0-19252 GCA_964464205.1 uncultured Cytophagia bacterium | reverse complement strand
TACAGTGCGAAGCGGACCTGACACGAATCGTGCAAGCAGAACGGCCCTCGTCTCGCTGCTGATTGCAGCCGGCGCCGCGGTGTACGTCTTCGAGTCGGCCGTACCGCGTCCGCTTCCCTGGATCAAGCCGGGCCTGGCGAACGTGGCCACTCTCCTCGCGCTGGAGCTCTTCGGCTTTCGCACCGCAGCCGTGGTGGCATTGGGCCGGGTTTTCGTCGTCAGCCTGGTGCTTGGCTCCTTCGGCAACCTTGCCTTCGCTTTCTCGCTGAGCGGAGCTGTTTGCGCGCTGCTCGCCATGGGCGCCGCGCAGAGATGGGCCACACCGCCTCTGGGGATCTGCGGGGTAGCCCTCACCGGGGCTACAGGCCACGCGCTGGGCCAACTGTCCGTCGCGTGGTACTTTCTGGTACGGGGATCGGCCGTACTGATCCTGTTGCCGAGCTTGCTGCTCTCCGCGGCCGCTGCGGGCCTGTTGGTCGGGCTCGTCAGCACCGTCGTGCTTTCCTCACTCCGCCGGTCCCTCGCACCGTGGCTACCGCTCAGGGATCGCCCGCTCCCGGCCGAAAGTAGAAGCGGGGAACTCGCCGCTCCCGAGGAAGGCCGCAACTGACCTCGGGAACTGGCTTTCGGGAGCCGTCGTTGGCTTAGTGTCGACTCGAGTGCCTGCGAACAAATAGAGAACCGCGGCGAAGGACTCGCCTCGGAGGGAAACGATGCCACTGCCTGCGCTGGAATGGATCGCCGAGCAACGGATTCGGGAGGCGATTGAACAGGGCAAGCTGGAAAACCTGCCCGGGGCCGGTCGACCTCTGCGAATTGAGCTGGATCACCACCTGCCGCCCGAGCTGCGGATGGCCTACACGATTCTCAAGAGCGCCGGTTTCCTGCCGCCCGTGCTTGAGCTCCGGCGGACGGCCGAACGCCAGCTACAAGCGCTCGACGAGTACATCCTCATTTGCGCTCGCTACGCTCGGGAGTACCGCGAGCGGATCGCGGAAATCGCCAGAGAGGTCAACACGGCGAGGAACCGGAAACCGCTATTCGGAGGGAAGTCTCCCGACGCACAGTTGCACAAGCTGACTCAGATGGTGCAAGCCTACGATTCTTTTCGCGACCGCGCCCGGTCCGAGGTGCTCCAGAGGTTGCGACAGGCGAACGCCTGCGTCGAGGAATTGCAGCACGAGTGGCTGCGTGAGAATCGACGGCGACCCTTCGGCTACGGGGTCGACCTTTCGCTGGTGCCGCCCAGTGAGCGGTCCGTCCTCGCCCGTTTCGAACAGAGCGTGCCCCCGCTTGAAACGGAGTATCGCCAAATGCTGGAAGACGCGCCCGAGCGGAGGTGAGAGTTGAACGCCTTTGCGTTCTCCGAAGAACTATTGGAAAAGCTGCGCAAAGCGACTCGCGTTGCCGTGCTCACCGGGGCGGGAATCAGCGCGGAGTCGGGGGTCCCCACGTTCCGCGGCAAAGACGGCCTGTGGAAGAAGTTCCGCCCGGAGGAATTGGCCAATTTCGATGCGTTCATCCGTAACCCCCAGCTCGTGTGGGAGTGGTATCAGTACCGCCGCCGGTTGATCTCCGAGGTGGAGCCGAATCCGGGGCACCGGGCCCTGGTGGAGCTGGAGAAGCTGCTGCCGGACTTCGCGGTGATCACCCAGAATGTGGACGGACTCCACCAGCGAGCCGGTAGCCGGAAGGTGATCGAGCTGCACGGAAACATCCTGCGCAATCGATGCATCGAGTGCGGGAAAGTCACGTACGAAGTGGACTTCCCGAAGGACGACGTGCCCCACTGCGAGTGTGGCGGCCTCATCCGACCCGACGTCGTGTGGTTCGGGGAACTCCTGCCCGAGGAGGCACTGGAGCAGGCCTACATGTACGCTCGCACGTCCGACGTGTTCTTCTCGGTCGGGACTTCTGCGGTGGTCCAGCCCGCTGCCTCGCTGCCCCTCGAAGCGAAGCGCTACGGCGCCTACGTGGTGGAGATCAATACCGAGTCTACCCCATTGACGCCCTACGCCGACGAGCACCTGCGTGGCAAAGCGGGCGAGGTTCTGCCGAAACTCGTGGAAGCGCTCACTCGTTCAAAGCGCGTGGATAGCTCCCAATGAGCTCAGCCCAGAGGAGAGTCACCACCGTGCGCTCCGCGGCCACGACAGCTTCCCAACTGATGCTTCGTGCAGTCCGAATCCGTCGGCACGTGTTGACTCTTGCGGCCCTTGTGTCCGTCGCCGCCGGATGCGCCTACTACAATACCTTCTACAACGCCAAACAGTACTTCCGCCAGGCCGAAGAGCAGCGCCTGAAGCGGCGCACCGATCGTCCCTCCCAGGCGGAGATCCAGAACTACCAGAAGGCGATCGAGAAGGCGGGCAAGGTCATCCAGAACTACCCCAACAGTCGCTACGTGGACGACGCCATCCTGCTGATGGGCAAAGCCTTCTACTGGCGCGACCAGCTCGGCTCGGCCCAGCGCAAGTTCGAAGAGCTCCTGACCTATTTCCCCGACAGCGAGCTTGCCCCGGAAGCGCAGTTGTGGCTGGCCCGCTGCTTGATCGCACAGAACCAGTACGACGAAGCGGAAAAACACCTGGTAGCTCTGCAGAGCTCCAAGGATGTTCCGGGGGAAGTGCGCGATGAGACGTACCTGCTACTGGGCGAGCTGTACTACAACCGCCAGCAATACGATGAGGCGATCAAAGCCTACGCGGAGGCCGCCAAACGGATTGGCGACAAGCGGCTCAAAGCCCAGTGCTACATGCGCCTGGGCGAGTGCGCCACCGAAGTGGAAGATTACGCCACGGCGGCCGAAGCCTACCGGCGTGCCGTGCGCTACACGGAGACTCTGGAGAATCGCTTTCAGGCGATGCTGAACTACGGCATCAGCCTGCGCGAGCAGGGCAAGTACGACGAAGCCATCAAGCAATTTGAGCGCATTCTCCGCGACGGCTCCTTGAAGCGCTACTGGCCCGACGCGAAATACGAGATCGGAGAAGCGGCCTACTTCAAGGGGGAGCGGGACTATGCCGTCCGCTGGCTTGAGAGCGTGATCGAGGAGCACCCTCGAAGCGAAGCCGCCGCCAAAGCCCACTTCCTCCTCGGTCAGATCTATCTGCAGGATTTCGCTGATTACAAAGGGTCGAAGGAGCACTTCGACAAAGTGCGAAGCGCCTACGCGCGGGCCGAAGTCGTGCCGGAAGCCCTGGAGATGTCGCGCGACCTGGACCAACTGCTCAAGCTCCGGGAACTGGTGACACAGCAAGAAAAGCAACTGGCACGAGGACGGGGCGGCGTCGTGCAGGTGGGCGAGCGAGTCCGCCACAAACCGGGGGAGCTGTGGTGGGTACCGGACACCACGTTGTCTCGGCGCGATTCCCTGATGATCTTCGCCCGCATCGACAGCATGGTGCAAAGAGGGATCGACGCCGACAGCGCCGCGTGGTCCCTCGTCCGCCAGGACACACTGCTGTACTGGATCTTTCACCCGGACAGCATGGTCAATGTGTACACCCGCTGGGTGGACGACGATTCCGTGTGGGCCGAAATCGAGCGCATTCAGGAAGAGCTGGATCAGATGACGGCGGCGGAACGTCGTGCCCTGGCTGCGGCCCGGGCCGCGGCCAAGCAACGGCGGCAACAGCCCTTGATCGAGGCGGCCACGCCGGAGAACGTCGCGAAGAACAAGTTGAAGCTCGGCGAGCTGTTCCTCTTCCGTTTCGACGAGCCCGACACCGCCCTGACTTTCTACATGGACATCGTGGAGAAATACCCGGACACCCCTGTGGCGCCCCAGGCGCTCTACTCCATTGCGTACATCTTCGAATCGATCAAGGGCGACACCGCGATGGCGGACTCCGTCCGATCGCGACTGATCGCCAAATACCCCGATACGCCTCAGGCCGAGCACGCAAAACGGGAGCTCGGTCTCGTGGTGGAACGCGAAGGGCCGAATGGGGCCCGGCGCATGTACTTGGAGGCAGAATCGTTGCTCTGGGATGAGCAGAACCCCCAGGCCGCCCTCGACACACTGGTGGCGCTCGTCGCCCGCTACCCGGGCAATCCGCTGTCGCCTAAGGCGGTGTACGCCGCCGGATGGATCTGCGAGAACGTCCTGGGAGCCAACGAGCAGGCGGCCGAGATCTACCAGACGCTGGTGGATAAGTACCCCGACACCCCCTACGCCAAACGGGTGAAAGCCCTGCTGGAGGAATTCAAACGCGCTCAGGAGCAGCTTCAGCGAGCGGAAGAACTCTCTCAAGTGGCCTCGGCGGACAGCACCGCCGCCCAGAGAGCGGATAGCCTCGCTGCCCCCGCCGGCGACAGCACCGTTGTCGCCCTGCTGGACACAGGGACAACGGAAAACCCAATCGCCGACACGGCGACGACGGCTGAGACGGCTGCCGCCGAGAAAGTGGACACGCTTCCGGAACCGGTGGGCGGCCCCGAAGCGGTCCAGTCCAAGCTAACCATCCCACCGCAGGCACGAAATGCTGTTCTCCCGAGCACGGTGATCGTCCAGGTGCTGGTGGACGAAACGGGGGCGGTGCGAGACGTGCGGTTCGCCACACCCTTGGACAACGACGCGCTGGAGTTCGCGGCCATGAGCGCAGTGCGGGCGGTCCGATGGAAACCGGGCACCTACCAGGGCAAACCCGTGCGCGCCTGGACCCAGATCGCTCTCGATTTTGTCAAGGCGCGCGGGAAGTAGGTCATCTTGAAGTTCGGAGAGTCCTCAGGAAGAACCAACCTCCCCCTCAGTCATCCTCAGGCCCTGCGGGAAACACGACTTCCCGAGGCCAAGGATTCAGTAGTGAGCAGACATTGGACGACCTTGGCGAACTCCGCGGGAGCGGCCAGCCTCATATCTTGCAGGGGGTCAACCACGTGGCGTGCGCCCTCAGCGACCGGGCGGCTGGTCGACCTTCGCCATGATGCTGACAGCGAGTTCGTGAAACTGTCGCTTGAGGTCCACGGGATCGAGATGCTTCAGCACCTTGACCGGCCATTGGTCCAGTTCATCCGGAAAAGACCGAGCCTTGTTCAACGCCACGGCGAACCAGTATAGGTCAAAGCCCGGGTCTTTTCGCTTGGCCAGGGACAAGAGATTTTCCAGCCGTTCGGCCTGCAGGATGAAGTACAGATCAACCGCATCGCGTGGTTCCGCCCGGCCATAGTAAGCCAGCAGCTTGTCCACTACCAAGTCCAACCGTCCGCTCACCCTGATACCGTACCTGGTGGTTTCCGGTGGCCCGAGCCGAAACGGCGAGTCCAACGCTAGCTCGACGCGCAGTTGATCCTCACCTCTGGTGACCAAGAACTCAACGTAGCTGGCAAATCGCCTTCCGACCTCCACCGACCAGCCTCGGTGAACACAGACCTGTTCCAGATGGCGTGAAAACGGAAGAATCAAGGGCTCTTCGGTCGTGAAAAAGTCCAGATCGAAAGAAAGCCGATGGCCTAGATAGAACTCGGCCAGGGCTGTCCCACCCGTCAGGTAGAAGCGTTCCTGATCCGGCAGCGATGCGAAGAAAGCCATGAAATCTCGCTGAATTGGCGTTAGCAGTCCCTTACCGTCGAGCATGCTTCCTCCACTGAAAGAAATCCTTCCACAGGCTGTGGATGTGTGGCGGCAGATCCAGCTCGTCGAGAAGCCGTTCCACCTCGTCCAGATCCAGGGTACGGAGATCCTCCATCCGCCCGTGGAGGAGCACCTGGCGGATGTACCAGGTGCGCTGAAAAGGGTCGTCCAGATCAACCCTGTCGGTGCTCCAAACGATGTGGCGCGGCGGTACGAACGGCACTTTCTCCTCACCTCCCTCTCAGAGTTGCCCGGGCCTGCGCTACACCCCAACTTGTTCCAGGCAAGTCGGCATACCCGGACCGCCCACGCACTACCTCCAACCCTCGGGCCGACTCGATGTGCCGATGTCGATCCGGTCCAGAATTGCTTCTGGGCTCACGGCTGCGAGCTGCGCTCGCTCCGCTCCAGGTAATAGAAGTGACCATCCTCCGCTCCGATCAACAAATCCGGAACCCCATCCCGGTTCCAGTCGACCACCGTCGGACAGGTCGAGTGCCCAGCCAGTACCACATCCGTCAAGGGACCCTCGTCGCGGAACACCAGTTGCTCACCCCTGCGTCCCGTGCACAGTAGCAGGTTCACGCTTTCGCTGTCCACCAGCAGGTCCAAACGACCGTCACGGTTCCAATCGACGAAGCATAGCTTGCGTCTACCGCTCTTGCCCGCGATGCCGTCGTTCAGCCGCAACAGCCCCGGTTTCGTATCCCGCACCCTGTGTCTACTGCCGTACACCGAGGGACCCTCGGCCCAGAAGATGCGTCGGCCGGGGAGGAGGATCAGATGCTCACCGCGACGAACGCGCTGGAAAAAGGCTAGGTAACCTTCCCGATCCAGCATCACCAGGTCGAGCAGCCCGTCGCTGTTGAGGTCCACGACGCACGGCGTGGTTCGCCATTGGGTCACAAGCTCGCCGTCCTTTGGCTTCCACCACACCCAGTCCGGTTTCGGCACAGGACCATCCCAGGCCACCTTCACCGGAAATGGCCCGGTCAATCGCGGCTCCTTCCTGCTACCGACGTTCTTGTACCAGACCACTTGGCCCCAGATTGAATTCAGCACCAGGTCCGGCAGGCCGTCGGCGTCCCAGTCGGCTACATTTGGCACCGTGTAGCCCCACTTGGCCTCGCAGGGGCCCTGCACGCTACCGTTGTATCCAGCCTGGATCCGAATCGGTTTTCCGTCCGCTTCCAGGTACCGGGGTTTCGCCCAGCGCGGAGGGCACCCTCCATCGAGGTTTTCGATGAACCCCACGTAGCCCGCCGTGTTGCCGCAGATCAGGTCTTCGTCCCCGTCGCCGTCCCAGTCGAAGCTGAAGGGGGTCACAAGCGCGCCGAATTTCAGGAAGTGGGCTTTCTGCTGAAAGAAGCGCGGTGGCAAGAACTGGGGTAGTCCGTCCACAACCCGCCCCGTGTGCTCCACCAGAGCGACGCGTCCGTCCTCCTGCCCCACCACCAGGTCCACGTCGCCGTCCCGATCCCAGTCTAAGGCCACCGGCACGATCATCTCGAGGTCCATGCGGATCGGCTTCCCCTGGTACGTGAGGAACCTCCCCCGGGCGTAGCGGGGTTCCGTGCGAGACCCGACGTTCTCGAAGTAGGTGAACTTGTCGAGGAATTCACCGCAGAGAATGTCCAGGTCGCCGTCTCCGTCGAAGTCAGCAAGGTTGGGAGAAGGCATCCCGAACACGTCAATGGGTTTTCCCTCGGCGAGGATCTGCCTGGGCTCCCCGTAGACCGGATAGGTGTCGCTGCCGAGGTTGGGAATCCAGTACACGTACCCGTGTAGCGGTCCGTTCGTCCACCGGCCCGTGCTGTCAAAAGCGTTGTCCCAACCGTACTCGGACCAGTCGCCCACACCCACGATCAGGTCCAGATCCCCATCGCCGTCGAAGTCGCAGTACTTCCACTGATTGGTCCGAATTTTCCCGCTGGCGATCTTCTCCTTTGGGTAGATCCGGACCATCTTCTCGAAACCATGCCGCCGGAAATCGACCAGCTCGTGGGCAGGAACGAGGAGGCGAACCTCATCCCCCACGTAGGAGGGCTGGATGTTTCGGATGCCCGGACCGATCCGAACAGGGGGCTCGAACACCGGGTAGCGGACGTTTCCCTCCCTGTTCTCGAACAGGTAGGTTCCCCGGAACGGCACATCCCGACACGACACAACGAGATCGTAGTCGCCGTCACCATCGTAGTCCATGGGCAACGGCCAGGCCCACAATCCCACCCCCAGGTCCACCACCAGGCCCGGATTGTTGTAGGTGAGGCGGACGAGGTCCCCCGCATGGGCCGAGGGGCTCCCAATCAAGGCGAGAACACAACCCAGCACGAACCACTGGCGCGTCATTGCACGTTCCTCCCGCTCGTTTGTGGCAACTTACGAATCCCGAAGGCGCGGGTCAAGCTGGACCTGGTCCCGCGTGGCCGTCACGCTTGTCAGGCAAGAGGGGAGTGGCTCCCGTCCACCCTTCGGCCCGTAACGGGGGCAAAACAACTAGCGTTGCCGTCCGTGATGACGCCTACTCGGCAATCAGCACACCCCGCCTCAGGACGTGAGAGAGCTCGTCCCTCCAGGCTTGTGCCACCTGCCTCGAGGTCGTGCGAACCAACTCACTGTTTGGCAACCACATCGGTCGAACGGACTGGAGGAGCGGGCCCCTGTACGGCTTACGGTCGGATCCGACAGACACGTGACGGACTGTCCCGCTTGAACGGCCGCCCACGGGTTTCGCACTGGCGCGGTCGAGATCGGCAACGCCGGCATTGCGAGCCCAAGGGGCGACATCGCTATCCTTGCCCACGACGATTCGCCCTCCCACCAGTCCCACCCGAGGACACGCACCAGCGCGTCCCTCCGAACCCAGAGCAGGGCCCGGTTGGAAAACCGCGCTGCTACACAGAGAATCACGGCGGAGAGGCACACGCGGGCCGACTCCCCGGGGTCTCCGATTCCGTGTTGACAATCTTGGGGCCAATTGCTAAATTGGCCCTCGGCTTGGAGTTGGGGCATCTAATCGTTCCAAAGTCAGGGACGGTCCTTGCTACCTTCGAAGATCATCGATCCGATCGAGCTGGAGCTGGAACAGTTCGAAAGTACCCTGAGCGAGATCGTGCGGTCGGATGTGTCGCTGGTCGACCGTGCGATGCAGCACGTGCTCGCTCACCAAGGGAAACGAATCCGGCCGGTCATTCTGCTTCTCTGTAGCCATCTCGGGGGAGGCCATCCTCAGGGGCACATCCACAGCGCGGTTGCGGTGGAGCTGCTTCACACCGCAACCCTGGTCCACGACGACGTGGTAGACGAATCCGACACCCGCCGCGGCGCCCCCACGCTGAACGCCATCTGGGACAACAAGATCAGCATCCTCGTGGGCGACTACATGTTCGCCAAAGCGCTGGAGGCCGCTCTGCGCGCCGGCAAACCCGGCGTGCTCGATGTGATCAGCAACGTGTCCCAACGGATGAGCCAGGGCGAATTGCGCCAGCTCCGAAACAACGGCGCCGATCCCTTCGACGTCAGCGAATACTACCGGGTGATTCGCGACAAAACGGCTTCTCTTTTCTCCGCGAGCTGCCAGCTCGGCGGAATCGCAGCCAGCTCCTCCGACGCCGAGATCCAGCGCCTGGGCGAACTCGGGGAGAAGATCGGCCTTGCATTCCAGATCATGGACGACGTGCTGGATTACGTTGGTTCACCCGACAAGATGGGCAAACCCCGAGCCCAGGATCTCCGCGAGGGCAAGATCACCCTGCCGCTCCTGAAAGCGCTGGAGCGGTCGGGAGACGAAGAACGCCAGCTCGTGCTCTCGTACCTCAACGGCTATGCCTCGGAGGCCATGTTGCAGGAGATCGTGGAGATGGTGAAAGAACGAGGCGGAGTAGAGGCTGCACTGGAGGAGGCACGCAATCTCCGCAAAGAGGCTCTCGAATCCCTGAGCACATTCGGCCCGAGCCCGTACCGGGCCGCCCTCTCCGAACTCATCGACTTCGTGGTGGAAAGAGAGAATTGATGGGGAGTAGACTCCGCGTCCTGGCGACCGTCCTTTCGACCGCCCTCACCATTGGCTGCAGCCCTCGCGCCCGTATCCCCATCGTCGAACAGACTCAAATGGTTATGGGCACATTCTTCACCGTTGCCCTGTACGGCAAAGTGCAGCCGGACTCGGCTGAGCGCGCCATAGCAGCCGCCTTCGACACCATCCGGGCCGTCGAGATGTGGGCGAGCGCATCCTCTCCGCGGAGCGAAGTGCGCGTGCTCAACCTGCGCGCGGGTCGTGACACGGTAGACGTTTCGGCCCCCCTCGACCGACTATTGCACCTGGCCCAGAAGGTAGCCCAGGCATCGGACGGCGCCTTCGACGTCACGGTGGGACCGCTCACAAGCCTCTGGGGTTTCGAAGATTCGCCGACGGCCCCTCCCGACTCGGCGGCGATACGGGCGGCCCTGCGACTTGTCGACTACCGAGACATGTGGCTGGGCCGGAGACGGGCGTTTCTCCGCAAACCCGGAATGCAACTGGATCTGGGGGCCATCGCCAAAGGCTGGGCCGTGGATCGGGCGTTCGCGCTGCTCAGGCAACGCGGCTACGGTGATGTGATGGTGGATGGCGGCGGCGATCTCCGGGTAGCCTCCACCTCGCTCACGGCGGGGAAACGCCGCGTCTGGATACGCCACCCTCGTAGGCCCGGCAACTACATCGGCCGCTTTCCCTACGACAGCGGTGCGGTGGCCACCTCCGGCGACTACGAGCGGTACTTCCTGTACGAGGGCGTTCGATTCCACCACATCCTCGACCCGCGCTCCGGATGGCCCGCCAGGGCGTGTGCGAGCGTCACCGTGGTCGGGCCCAACACGACCCTGTGCGACGCCTGGGCGACGGCGATCTTCGTTCTCGGACCACGCCGCGGCCTGGAAATTGCAGACCAGATTCCCGGCTTGGAGGCAATGGTCGTCTCCGAAGCGAATGGCCGCCTGTACTGGGATGCGACGGAGGCCCTCGCAGCCCGACTGGAAATCCTTGATCCAGCCGCAGTACGCGGTTTCCCCGAGTAGGAGGGCAGCGGCTCAACTGGCGGCGCGGGGGCGAGCCGCCCGCACGGGCGTGGGGTCGCGGCACGTCGTCTAACCTTCATCGGGTCGTCAAGGAGGAATGCTGATGCCGAGAACGTTGGTGACAGGTGGAGCGGGATTCCTGGGCTCCCACATTTGCGAGTATCTCCTGAAGAAGGGACACGAAGTCATCTGCATGGACAATCTGTTGACCGGCCGGGTGGCGAACATCGAGCACTTGCACGGCGACCGGTTCAAGTTCATCAAGCATGACGTAACCGAGTACATCTTCATCGCAGGACCCATAGATTACGTGCTGCATTTCGCTTCGCCAGCCAGTCCCATCGACTACCTCAAGTTGCCGATCCACACGCTCAAAGTGGGCGCGCTGGGCACACACAAGGCACTGGGCCTCGCCAAGGAGAAGGGAGCCACTTTTCTGCTGGCCAGCACGTCGGAGGTCTACGGTGACCCGCTCGTCCACCCGCAGAAGGAGGACTACTGGGGACATGTGAACCCGATCGGTCCCCGCGGCGTGTACGACGAAGCCAAGCGCTTCGCGGAGGCGCTGACGATGGCCTACCACCGCGCCCACGGCGTGGACACCAAGATCGTGAGGATCTTCAACACGTACGGACCGCGGATGCGGAAAGACGATGGTCGTGCGATCCCGACCTTCATCACCCAGGCGCTGCGCGGCGAACCAATCACCATTTTCGGCGAGGGCAACCAAACCCGAAGCTTCTGCTACGTGGACGACCAGATCGAGGGCATCTATCGGCTGCTCATGTCCGATTTCCACGAGCCGGTGAACATCGGAAATCCGCACGAGATGACCATCCGGCAACTCGCCGAGCTGATCATCAAGATCACCGGCAGCTCTAGTCCGATTGTGAGCCGACCGCTCCCGGAGGACGACCCACGCGTGCGTCAGCCAGATATCACCCGGGCGCGCAGACTGTTGGGGTGGGAACCGCAGGTGGACATCGAGACTGGCCTGCGCCGCACCATCGCTTGGTTCAAGCAGGAGCTCGGGATCGAGCAATGAGTTCCGCAGCGCCGCCCATCCGGGCTCCGGTGACCGTTTACCAACCGGCAGTACGTTCGTGAGGTTGCCTCAGTTCGCTCCACCGGCGTGAGGGCATTTTAAGGGAGGAGGTGATCGGTCAGCCAGACAAAATTCTCGTTGTGCGTTTCAGCTCGATCGGCGACATTGTACTCACCACTCCCCTGCTTCGCGTCCTTCGCCGGGCGCTGCCCCAAGCCCGGATCGACTACGTGACGAAGGACGTATTCGCCCCTTTGCTCGAACACAATCCCAGAATCTCCGGGATCCGCCGTCTGCGGGCACCCTACGGTCTCAGCGAGCTCCGACAGCTCACCACCGAGTTGAAGGAGCTACAGTACGACCTGCTGCTAGATCTTCACAACAACTTGCGTTCCCTCTTTCTCCGGCGCTCGTTGGGGATCCGGGCGGCGACGTACCGAAAAGGCGTGCTCCGCAGGGCTCTGTACGTGCATCTCAAGTGGCGCTCCTTGGCGCCGGCCCGGCCTGTGCGGCGGCGCTACTTCGACGCAGTCCGCGGTCTGGGTCTTGAGGACGACGGCGGCCCCCCGGAGATTTGGTTGACACCCGAAGAACGAGCGCTGGCTCGTTCCCGCGCGGAACAATCCGGCGCGGACCTCTCTCGCCCCGTGGTAGGACTCGCCCTGGGCGCGGGGAAGGAAACGAAACGCTGGCCGGCGGAACATTTTGCCGAGCTGGCGCATTCGCTACGCAAGGAACTCGGAGCGGAAATCATCCTGCTCGGCGGGCCGGAGGATCGAACGGCAGCCGAACTGGTGCGCGACCGACTGGACGGACCCATTCCGGACTTCGTGGGCCGTTCGGGCTTACGAGAGACCGCCGCTTTACTGGCCCTCTGCGACCTGGTCGTCACCAATGACTCCGGCCTAATGCACCTGGCCCACGCCCTCAACAAGAGAATCGTCGCCGTCTTCGGCGGTACCACACCCGAGCTCGGATTCGCCCCGGAGGGTCCGCACGTGCGAATCGTAGAACGCAGGGACGTCAGGTGTCGGCCCTGCTCGCACATCGGCAGGGATCGCTGTCCACGAGGCCATTTCAAATGCATGGTCGAAATCCGACCAGAGGAAGTGAAACAAGCCGTCGAGGGGTTGCTATCGAAGTGAACGAAAAGGAGAATCGGGAGCAGCGGAGCCTCAACTCTCGCGCGCTCGCGGAGAAGATCGCGCGGCTCAGCCTCCAGAAGAAAGCCCAGGACGTCGTGATCCTGGACCTGCGGAAGCTCACTAGCATCACCGATTTCTTCGTAATCTGCACCGGCGAAACCGACGTGCAGGTGAAGGCGATCACCGATCACATCGAGGAAGAGCTGGAGAAGGAAGACATCCGAGTCTGGCACCGGGAGGGCTACGAGTACCTGCGTTGGGTACTGCTCGACTACGTCGACGTAGTCGCCCACGTCTTCCAGCCGGAAACCCGGTCGTTCTACGCTCTGGAGTCGCTTTGGGGAGACGCGGAAATCACGGAAGTGAAAGATGAGGATTGACGAGTACCTCCGAACCACCGTTTCGCAGCGGCTGAAGGAGCTCGGGCTAGAGCGGGAGCCTTCGGCGATCACTCTGGAAAAGCCCAAGCTACCGGAACACGGCGACATCGCCACCACGGTGGCCCTCGAGCTGGCCAGGGAGGCGAAACGTGCCCCGCGGGACATCGCCCGGGACATCGTGGACGGCGTGAAGTGGGATGAACAGTTCGTCGAGTCGGTGGAAATCGCTGGACCTGGGTTCATCAACTTCCGGGTGGCGCGACCGTACCTGCGCAAGCTCGTGGAGGACATCATCGCTCAGGGCGAAGAATACGGGCGGTCCACGTGGGGCGGCGGCAAGAAGGTGCAGCTGGAGTTCGTGAGTGCGAACCCCACCGGGCCTCTGAACGTGGTCAGCGCCCGCGCGGCAGCGGTCGGCGACGTGATTGGGAATCTCTTTGACACGGTCGGGTATCGGGTCCAACGCGAGTATTACGTGAACGACGCGGGCCGCCAGGTGCGCCTGCTCGGAATGAGCGTGAGCTCGCGCTACATGGCCCTGTTCGGCATCGACGAACCATTCCCGGAGGAAGGGTACCACGGCGACTACGTGCGCGATCTCGCGGCGGAGATCAAAGGTGAGTACGGCGATCAGTTCGTCGAGATGAGCCCGGAAGACCGACACCGTGAACTCGCGCAGATCGCCCTTGACAAGATGATCCGCCAACACCAGGAGGCGATGCGCGCCTACCGGGTGCATTTCGACGTCTGGTTCCGAGAAAGCGAGCTGCGAAAGGCCAATGCCCATCTGGAGGTGCTGGAAGACTTCCGCCGCAGGGGTCTCGCCTACGAGAAAGACGGGGCGGTGTGGTTCAAGGCCAGCCAGTTCGGCGATGAGAAAGACCGCGTGCTGTTGACCCGCGAGGGCGAACCCACCTATTTCCTGGTGGACATCGCGTACCACAAGAACAAGTTCGAGCGCGGCTTCGACCTGGTGTACGATTTCTGGGGTCCGGACCATCACGGGTACATCCCGCGGATGAAAGCCGCCATCCAAGCCCTGGGCATCGAGCCTGAGCGCTTCCAGGTGAGCATCATCCAGCAGGTGAACCTCCTGCGCGGCGGGCAGCTCGTGAAGATGTCGAAGCGTGCCGGCCAGATCATCGAAATGGCCGAGTTGCTCGAAGAGGTCGGGGTAGATGCGGCCCGGTTCTTCTTCCTTATGCGCAAGATCTCGGCTCCGCTGGAATTCGACATCGATCTGGCGAAGCAGCAAACGGAAGAGAATCCCGTGTACTACGTCCAGTACGCTCACGCTCGCATCTGCAACATCCTGCGCTTCGCGGAAGAGAAAGGGTTGAAATTGCCGGAAAGCGCAGATCTCGAGCAGATCCGCGAGCCGGAAGAATTCGAGGTGATCAAGAAGCTAATGGATTACCCGGAAGTCGTCTCCGGCGCAGCGCGTTTCCTCGAGCCACATCGGCTCACCACGTATCTACAGGAGTTGGCCGCGAGCTTTCACCGATTCTACCATCGCCACCGGGTAGTGAGCGATGATCCGAATCTCACTGCGGCGCGCCTGCGAATGACCGAAGCGGTGAGAATCGTGCTGGCCAACGGCCTCCGCATGATCAACGTGACGGCACCGGAGCGGATGTAGACCCGGAGGAAGAAATGAGCCTGGTTGTGGTCGGTTCGGTGGCCCTGGACAGCGTGGAAACTCCCGCAGGAAAGGTGGAGGATGCGCTGGGGGGCTCGGCCCTGTATTTTGCGGCGGCGGCGAGTTTCTTCGGGCCCGTGAGAGTTGTGGCCGTCGTTGGCGACGACTTCGACCTTCGCCAAATCGAGTTCCTGAAGGAGCGGGGAGTGGACTTCGAAGGGCTGGAGGTGCGTCCGGGCAAGACCTTCCGGTGGGGAGGGGTTTACCACGAAAACCTGAACGAGAGGACCACCCTGTACACCCACCTCAACGTGTTCGAGGATTTCTCCCCGCGGATTCCCGTGAGCTACGCGAGCTCACCGTTCGTGTTCCTGGCCAACATTCACCCGACGCTGCAGAGCCAGGTGCTCGACCAAATGGAGCGGCCCCGCTTCGTCGCGATGGACACGATGAATTTCTGGATCGAAGGGACGCCTCGAGAGTTGCACGAAACCCTGCGACGCGTGGATATGCTGATCATCAACGACGAGGAAGCCCGCCAGCTCAGCGGCGAGTGGTCAATCCCGCGCGCCGCCGAGAAGATCCGCGAGCTGGGTCCGTCAACCATCGTGATCAAAAAGGGAGAGCACGGAGCGCTCCTCTTTTCCGGCGACTCGATGTTCTCCGCGCCGGCCTACCCGGTGCGGACCGTGGTGGACCCAACCGGAGCAGGGGATACCTTCGCCGGGGGCCTGATGGGCTACCTGGCAAAGGCCGGAAGCGCGGACTTCGAGAATCTGAAAACGGCAATCATGGTGGGAACCGCCCTAGCGTCGTTCTGTGTGGAGGACTTCAGCTTTCGCCGGATGCGTGGCCTCATGATGGACGAAGTTCGCTCCCGCCTCCGCAAGCTCCACGAGATGACCCGCTTCGATCTTCGGTCCGTGTGAGCGAACGCCGCGGGAAGCCCCCTGCACTGTGTTGTATTTCGACTGTCTCTCAGACACCAGCGAAGTGGGGCTCCGAACCCCCGGCAGCCAAGGCGTAGTCATCACTCGCCGCAACCGAACACAAGAAACCGTGATAGGGTATCTCGCTAACCGAATACAGGGCCCGTGCTTCACCCGCACTTCTACACTGAGGGTCGGCTGGAGCAGATGGCGGTGGCGCTTCCCTACTGGCTTCACCACGTTGTGAGACTCTTTCACAAACTCTTTCTTGGACTGCACAAAAGCTGGACCGAAAGGGCGAAGCTAGCGAGGCGCGCGGCCCCGGTCGAAGCTCGTTTCCGGTCGCTTCGCACAGAGGAGGTTTGATTTGAAAACGGCGTGCTGCGAACGCCGGAATACAAAGAGTGTCGCCGGATTGTACGGGACCACGATCCCGGATTCCGACGAGCGTACGAATTGCTCCGGCGAGAACTCAATCCCGACGCCCGGGGTCCCGGGCATCGGGGTCCCGCGCGCCTTCCACCCCACCCAACCTATCGACCCCTGGCCCTCTGGGGCGCGAGTCTTCGCCTCCAAGGCCACGTCGGCCCCCGCCACCTGAAGTGGGTCTACCGATGATCCTGATCGAGAACCTCACCGTCGTGTACCCCAGACCGGACGGGTCCGAGACGCGCGCCGTCGACGGCGTGTCGCTGGAGATACGCGAGGGGGAGATCGTCGGGCTGATCGGCTCGAATGGCAGCGGCAAGAGCACTCTGGCCCGCTGCCTCAACGCTCTCATCCGCCCCATTTCGGGACGCGTACTGGTGGACGGTCTGGACACCGCGGACCCACGCCACACCGTGGAAATCCGGAAACGGGTTGGGATGGTCTTCCAGAATCCAGACAACCAGATCGTGTCCACCACGGTGGAGCGAGAGATCGCCTTTGGACTGGAGAATCTGGGGGTGCCGCCGCGCGAGATGCGCCGGCGCGTGGAGGAAATGCTCGATCGCTTCGGGCTGCGCCGATACAGACACCACCCACCGCACCTCCTCAGCGGCGGTGAGAAGCAGCGCCTCGCCATCGCCGCCGTGGCCGTGATGCGACCCCGCTACCTCATCTTCGACGAACCCACCTCCGTGCTGGACCCCGCAGCGCGGGCCGAGGTACTGGCCCTCGTCCGTCAGTTGGCGGAGGAAGACCCGCAACGCGCCATCCTGTTCATCACCCAGTTCCCGGAAGAAGTGGAGGACTTCGGTCGCCTGCTTGTGATGCATCGGGGACAAATCCTCCTCGACGGGCCCCCTAAAGGAATTTTTGCCCAAGTCGATAAGCTTACAGGGATTGGGCTGGAGCCTCCCGTCGAGTACCTCGCCGAACGCATCTGGCACCAGCACGTCTCCGGGCAACGCAAGCAAGGTGACTGAACCGACACTTCTCGGGCCGAATGGCGCAAAAGGACTGGGACATTTCCGAAAAGGTCCTCGAGGAAATCGAGAACCAGGTGGGGCCGGACGAGCTGGAGGACCGTCGTCCCTGGCTTGAATCCTTCACGGATGTGGACTGGCTGGTGCGTCGCGCCCACGAGTCGGGCGCCGGGGCGGAGGATCGGCTCGCGGAATCAGAAGCCCATCAGGTAGAACCGTCGTCTGCTCAAACGAGCGTACACGAACTCGAACCGCCCGCCGAAATTGGCCCCCACATAGAGCGCCTCTCTCCCGACGAGTTCGAAGACCCGGAAACCCAGCTTCGAGAGCTCCTTTCCTCCCTCGAGGACCAAGAAGGCTCCGCATTTGAGGTTCCAGCGGAGGAGCCGCCCATCGGGCCGGATGAACCCCCCGCCGACGAAATACCGCCGGAAGAAATGACCGCCGAGGCCCTCGAGCCCGATTTCCCCGCTCTCCTCGAAGCCCTCGAGGCGTCGGAGCCAGATGAGCCCTCCAGCGAGCGGCTGCTCACAGTGGCGGCCGCTACCGACGACTCAGAGACTCCCGGCTCCTTTCCGGACGCGCCGGAGGAGGTGGCCACCCACTCCCCCGCCGCCTCGGAGGACGCAGCTGACGTAACGCCTTCCGACGAAATTCAGGCGGAAGCCGCTCAGATCCTTCGAGACCTGCTGGAAGGCACGGACTCACTGGCGGCGGAGTCCGCTACGCTCGAGACTACGGACGAAGCCCCACAGCCCGCCTTTCAAGCCGAACCCAGCCCTTCCCCTGAGGCGGAGGCACCGGAATACATTTCCGAAGAGGAACCCACCGCCGGTCCTGACAATGCTGCTGAACTAGCCGAGAGCCCACCAGCCATCGATGCCCTGCTGGAATCCTTCGCCGCTCAGCTCGAGGACCGGGCGAACGAAGCCCAACCGGAGGCCGCAGAAAGAGCTGAGGAACCAGCCGCAACCGAAGCGGGCGCTCCGGATGGCCAACGCACAGAATCTGAGAGTGCGGCTGTAGCAGCCCCAGACACGGGCGACGCGGGCAGGGACGAGCATGAGGCGGAGATCAGCACCGATATTGGCCTGGAAGAAGTGGCGCAACGCTTCCAGGCGGTGTGGGCCGACGAGGAAGCGGAGGAAGCTGAGGCCGAGTCCGTCGAGATCGCGGTGGCGCGCAACATTCGCGAGCCCACCCTGCTGCATCGCCTCGGCTTCCGGGAGGTCAACCGAAGGCTCGGGATCGAGATCGGCAGCAACGAGGTCACGTTCGTCTCGCTGGCCAAGAAGGGCCGCCGCTTCGAAATCGACGCCTACGGGATCGTCCCGTTCCGCGAGATCGGCGACTCCGACAGTGCTCCTGAGACCCTGACCCGCACGCTCCAGGAGTTCCTCGAAGACAAAGCGTTCAAACAGGCCGAGCTGTCCGTCACGTCCCAGATGCTGGACGTGCTGGTGCGAGCCGTGGAATTGCCGAAGCTCGGCAAGAAAGAGCTCGCCAACGCGGTGCGCTGGACCCTGCGCAAGGAATTCTCCTTTTCGCCGGACAACGCCCAGGTCGCTTTCCGCGTGCAGGACACGTCCAGCGCGAAGAAACAGGGCGTGCTGGCCGTCGCGGCCGATCGGGACGCCGTCGCCACCCTGGCTGGGATGCTCCGAGCCGCGGGCTTTCACGCATCCGGCGTGTACGCACCCTCCGTGGCCCTGTACGACCTTTTCCGGCGAACGAACTACTACAACCCGGAAAGCTGCCAGGTTCTCCTTTACATCGGCTCCCTGAACTCGCAAATCCTGTTTGTACAAAAGGGCAAGCTCGCTTTCGAGCGTACCATCTCCACGGCTCTGGACGACTTCCTGAGCGCGCTCACCAGCACGCTCTTCTACGAAGGGCAAAAATTCTCACTCAGTCAGCGCGAGGCCTTCTGGATCCTGCGCAAGTACGGGGTATCGGAGTTCGGCTCGGAAGAGACCACTGATCAGGGGGTTCCCCTGAACGAGATCGCCGTGTCCGTGCGCCCCGTCCTCGAAAAACTGGGAATACCACCGGTACTCAGTTTCGGCACCTGCACC
>CAYXFI010000028.1:0-19301 GCA_964464205.1 uncultured Cytophagia bacterium | reverse complement strand
CACCATCATCACGGCGGCGATGAGAAGGGTGGTCAGCGTGAGCCCCGAGATCGGGTTCGACGAGCTCCCGATGATGCCCACCAGGTAGCCGGCCACCGCCGCGAACAACAGCCCGGCGAAGAGCATGACCAACGCCGCGACGATAGCGCTGCCGAACTGGGCCGTGAACGAGTTGTAGATGAGGATCATCGGTACGAGGATGGCGATGATGGCGATCACCACCGTGCCGAGGGGAAGATCCTTGTCGGTGCGCAGGGTTGTGCTGCCGCCCTCGCGGGCCGCCTTCATGTCGGCGACGGAGCGCTTCACGCCCGCCACCAGGTTGTTGCGCATCTTGTACAGCGTGTAGAACGCTCCCACCAGCATGGCCCCGACGGCGACCGGTTTCACCTGCGCGTTGTAGACGGAGCTGGCTACATCGATCCAGCTACCTTTGCCAGCTTCTACCATGTTCAGCGCATCGGGGCTCATGAACAGCACCAGAGGCATCAGGAAGAGCCACCCGAAGACCCCGCCGGAGAAGGTGAGGGAAGCGAGTTTGGGGCCAATGATGTACCCGACGCCCACCAGCGCTCCCGAGGCGGCCGGACTTTCGATCAGCATCCGGCCCTGTTTGGCAACCTGTTGCAGGATGGAACCCTCGCCGGTGAGATAGGTGACTTTGCTGTGGCCCAGCCCAACCACCGCCTTGACGTAGGGCCTAATGAGCTTCAGGCCGTTGGGATTCTTCAGGAACTCAATGACCGCGCCGAGAGCCATGGCTCCGAAGACGTACTTGGCGCCGGTTTCACCGCCCTGGCCGGCCTTCACGAGCTCGGCGCATGCGCGGCTCTCGGGGAATGGCAGGGTAGCATCTTCCACGAGCGTGCGGCGCACGATGATGATGAACAGCACTCCGAGCAGTCCCCCGACTAGCATCAGGACGGTGCTGCGGAAGAAGTCGAATTCGGTCCAGACCCCCGCGATCAGAAAGGCGGGAATGGTGAAAATGGCGCCCGCCGCCAGGGCTTCGCCCACCGCCCCGGTGGTTCGCGCCATGTTCTCTTCCAATATCGTGCCCTTGACCGGGCGGAGGGCGGCCATCGCGATCACCGCCGCGGGGAAGGTGGCCGCTACGGTCATCCCAGCCACGAGACCCAGGTACGCGTTGGCTGCTCCAAGGATGATGGCCAGAACGGCACCGAGCAGAACCGCGCGCAGGGTGAGCTCTTTCATGTCCTTGTCGGGTGGGACGTACGGCTGGTAACTGAGACCCGAAGGTTGAGAGGAGCCCTTCTCGTTCAGTGTGGCCATGAGCTTTTCCTCCCTCTCTCTGTTCCAGTTTCACGCACCGACGAGTCGGAATCGCGCACCGGGCGGGATGAGTGGGAACGACTGTCGGCGGGACCCAACCCCGATTCGTGTCGCCAACTTAACAGGCCGGTGGGAAAAAATCAAGCCAAATCCCGGACGGCGATTGCCGTTTCTCAACAGCCAGTTGTAGGCTGGCCAGGATCCTCAGGGGGTTGTGCGCAAACAAGGAAAGGCATCGATTCCCATCCACCCCCACTACGAAGGGCGACCTCCAGCCGGCTTTCCGTTTGACAAAGCCGGGGGATTTTGCTAACATTCGGTCGCTTTGGCCGCGAGAGGCGGGTTCGTCACTGGGTTGTCATCGGGCGCGACGCTGCACGAACCACCGCAACCCGGGAGGCGCGAATGGGCGACGTGCTGGAAATCCTGCTGAAATGGTCCCAGGCCGCAGCGGATTTCATGTGGGGCGAATGGATGATCATCCTGCTGGTCGGTACCGGTGTGGTGCTGACCGTGGTCACGCGGGGCATCCAGTTTCGCAAGTTGGGGCTGGCACTGCGGTTCGTGTTCCGGGGAGCCACGGGAAAGGAGAAGCTCCATCGGGAAGAAGGGGACATTTCTCCCTTTGCGGCCCTGATGACCGCCCTTGCAGCCACCGTGGGGAATGGGAACATCGCGGGCGTCGCCACGGCGATCGCCACCGGCGGGCCAGGCGCGCCTTTCTGGATGTGGATGTCGGCTCTGTTTGGCATGGCCACGAAGTACGCCGAGGGTTTCCTCGGAGTGAAGTACCGGGTGGTGGCCGAAGACGGGACGATGGCCGGCGGCCCGATGTACTACTGCCGCTACGGCATCAAACACGTGGGACTGGCCAAGTTCATGGGCATGCTTTTCGCGGTTTGCGGGGCTTTCACCGCTCTTTTCGGCACCGGCAACATGATGCAGTCCAATTCGATGGCGCTGGCGTTCAAGTCTCAGTTCGGCGTTCCCACCATCGTGAGCGCTGTGGCGATCACGTTTCTGGTGGGACTGGTGATCATCGGCGGGATCAAGCGGATCGGGGCGGTGGCGGAACGGCTGGTGCCCACGATGATCCTGCTGTACCTGGCAGGGGCCCTGATCATCCTGGTGGCTCGCTTCAGCAAGATCGACGATGCTTTCGCCCTCATCTTCCGCGCTGCCTTCTCGGTGCAGGCCGTCGGAGGCGCTCTGATCGGGACGAGCGTGCAGAAGGCCATCAGCCTCGGTGTGCGAAGGGGGGTGCTGTCGAATGAAGCGGGTCTCGGTTCCGCCGCAATCGCCCAGGCCGCGGCCAAGTCGCCCGATCCCACCTACAACGGCCTGGTCGCCATGACCGGCGTCTTCATCGACACGATCGTGGTCAACACGTTGACGACCCTCAGCATCGTGCTCACCGGCGTGTGGATGCTCACCCCTGCCGCTGGAGTTGCCCTGCTGAAAGAGGGGACGGTGCTGTCCCCAGAGCAAATGGCTCAGCTACCCACCTACGCCCGCGAGCTGGCGGCGTCCATTGGGATCGACCTAAGCCACGGGGGACTCAGCAGCACGGCGCTCACTGCTGCGGCATTCAACTCCGTGATCCCGCACTTTGGCGGCTGGATCATCGCCTTCGGCTCGCTCCTCTTCGGCTACACCACTCTGATCGGATGGGCGTACTACGGCGAACAGTGCGTCGAGTACTTCCTCGGCGTGCGGTCCAAAATGGCCTACCGGTTGGTCTACATCACGCTGCTCTTCTTCGGTGCCCTGATGACTGGAAAGTACCTGAACATCGTGTGGTACGTGGGGGATACGGCCAACGCGATCATGGCCTTCCCGAACCTAGTCGGGTTGCTACTGCTGAGCGGTGTCGTAGCTCGCGTGACCCGGCACCACTTCCTTGAGAACATGTAGCAGGCTTGTGAAAGGGTGCCTCTCGCGAGGCGCCAAGCAGGCCAAGTCTCTCCGCTCCGAGCCGGAGCTTTGCATTAACGGAATGCCCAACCCGCTGTGATCCGTCCTGGAGCCCCTCCGGCCTGACGGGCCACGAGTACGTCCTCAGGAAGGCGGCGGTCCTCTCACGAGCATGCGAGAAAACAAGCGGAGGGGACCACTGAGGTCCGGAGTTCGCAAAACCCCACAGAATGAACCGAGCGAGAAACAGTGCTCCGAGGGCCCACAAGACGCACACGGACCATCCGGGCTCCGTGAGCTGGCACACGATTGCATTTGCTTTTTTGGGGGGGACTTCGTGCAGTCCAATGCCGCGGATGGGGTCTAGCCTGAATAACAGACCGTGGGAGGAATTCGGGTCCCATCTCTCTGTGCGTCCCTCTGCGTTTTCGGCGCCTCCGTGGTTATCGGCCATGACGGCTACTCGTCCTCAGCACGAAGTCCGCAGCATGGACTACCGGTGGCGCGGCGGGCTCGCAGTGTGTGAGAATCTTGTCCCCAATTTCGATTGGAAATACCGGGGCCGTTTCCTATATTCGGGTCGGTCAGTGGGTCCGTCTACAAGATATGAGGAGGTGGCCCATGGCGGTAGAGGTGGAGGCCGAGCCGAAGGCGAGGGTGGTGCGTGCGCCGCGGGGCACCGAGCTGTCCTGCAAAGGATGGCATCAGGAGGCGGCCCTGCGGATGCTCATGAACAACCTGGATCCTGACGTAGCGGAGAAACCGCAGGAACTGATCGTCTACGGGGGAACTGGCAAAGCTGCTCGCAACTGGGAGTGTTTCGACGCCATCGTTCGGGCCCTCCGGGAATTGGAGAACGACGAAACCCTCCTCGTACAGTCCGGCAAACCCGTGGGTGTGTTCAAGACTCACCCGTACGCGCCGCGGGTGTTGATTTCCAACACGATGATTGTCCCCGCCTGGGCGACGCCCGACACATTCCGGGAGCTCGAGGACAAAGGTCTCACGATGTACGGCCAAATGACCGCGGGGAGCTGGATCTACATCGGCACTCAGGGCATCCTTCAGGGCACGTACGAGACCTTTGCGGCTGCCGCGAAGAAGCATTTTGGTGGCAGCCTGAGGGGCAAGTTGCTGGTGACGGGCGGGCTTGGAGGAATGGGCGGGGCTCAACCCCTGGCGGCTACGATGAACGAGGCCGCGTTTCTCGGCATCGAAGTGGACAGAGAGCGGATTGAACGGCGCGTTCGCACGGGCTACTGCGATGTTCTGTCGGACGATCTCGACGAAGCCCTGCGGATCGTGCTCGATGCCAAGGCCAACGGCAAGGCTGTGTCCGTGGGGCTCGTGGGCAACACGGCGGATGTTCTCCCGGAGCTGGTGCGGCGCGGAATCGTTCCGGACGTACTGACCGATCAGACCAGTGCCCACGACGAGCTCAACGGCTACGTCCCCCACGGCATGCCGTACGAGGCCGCACTGGAGCTGCGGCGCAAAGATCCAAAAGAGTACATTCGCCGCGCGTATCACTCGATGGCGGTGCACGTGCGCGCGATGCTTCAACTGAAAGAGAAGGGCGCCGTCACGTTCGACTACGGCAACAATCTGCGCGGGCAGGCGAAGAAAGCTGGTGTGGAAAACGCGTTCGACATCCCCGGCTTCGTCGTGGAGTACATCCGGCCCCTGTTCTGCGAAGGGAAGGGACCTTTCCGGTGGGCTGCGCTCTCCGGAGATCCGGAGGACATCTACCGCACCGACGAGCTCGTGCTGGAGCTTTTCCCGGAGGATGAGGCGCTACGCCGCTGGATCCGGATGGCGCAGCAGAAGGTGAAGTTCCAGGGACTCCCGGCCCGGATTTGCTGGCTCGGCTACGGCGATCGGGCCAAGTTCGGCCTGGCTCTGAACGAGCTCGTGGCGAAGGGCGAAGTGAAGGCCCCCATCGTGATCGGCCGCGACCACCTGGACACCGGTTCGGTGGCTTCCCCCAACCGGGAGACGGAAGGCATGAAGGACGGGTCGGACGCGATTGCGGACTGGCCGATTCTTAACGCCCTCCTCAACGCGTCGTCGGGCGCGTCGTGGGTATCGGTCCACCACGGGGGTGGTGTGGGCATCGGTCTGTCCATTCACGCTGGAATGGTGGTTGTGGCGGATGGGACGGAAGACGCCGCCCGGCGGCTGGAGCGAGTCCTCACCAACGATCCGGGCATTGGCATTGCCCGTCACGCTGACGCTGGATACGAGCGGGCCATCGAAGTTGCGCGGGAACGGGGCGTGAAAATCCCAATGCTGACGTAGCTCGCGCCAGATGCTCCTCTCCGGTGCCTCGCCGTCCAGATAGGACAACTCGGATTGGTGCAGCAGCTGATCGATTTGCGGGTCCGGCGAGCGACGCTCATCCACTTGTGCGAGGTTTTTCCGTGAAGCCTGTGGCCACACTCCTCATCCGGAATGCTGAGCAGGTGGTAACTGCCCGCACGGGCTCGGAAGACCCGCAGTACGGCTGGTACCCGCTGGAGGTACTGGAGAAGGGGACAGTGGCCTGCGGGGGCGAGGTGGTGCTGGCGGTGGGGAGCGCGGACGAAGTGCTCGAGCAGGTGGACCTCGCGCCGAATGCGGCGGTCATCGACGCGGTCGGGCATGTGATCACCCCCGGACTCGTCGATTGCCACACGCACCTCGTGTTCGCCGGTTCCCGCCTGGACGAGTTCGAGATGCGCCTGCAGGGCCGAAGCTACGAGGAGATCGCCCGGGCTGGGGGAGGCATCCGGTCGACGGTGCGGGCGGTGCGCCAGGCCAGCGACGAGGAGCTGCTATCCGCCGGGCTGGCGCGCCTCGATGTCTTTCTGAGTTTCGGCGTGACTACGGTGGAGGCGAAGTCGGGCTACGGCCTCACGACGGAGGACGAGCTTCGCCTCCTGCGCGTGATCGCCGAGCTCGACCGTCGCCATGCCGTGGACGTGGTGGGCACGTTCCTCGGAGCACACGAGATCCCGGACGAGTATCGGGACCGCCGACAACAGTACGTCGATTTGGTCGTCCACGAGATGATTCCCGCGGTGGTCAGCGAGAATCTGGCCCGGTTCTGCGACGTGTTCTGCGAATCCCACGTATTCACAGCCGAAGAGGCTAGGCGAATTCTCTCCTCGGCGCGGGAACACGGGCTAGTTCCCAAGATCCACGCCGAACAGTTGACCCGCAGCGGGGGAGCACGGGTGGCGGCGGAAGTGGAAGCGGCTTCCGCGGACCACCTGGACTGGTGTGAACGGGAAGATCTCGAGGCTCTCGCCTCCGCGCGCGTTGTGCCGGTCTTGCTGCCTGGTGCCGTGTTCTTCCTGGGCAAAGACCGGTACGCCCCGGGTCGGCAGATGGTGGACCTGGGAATGCCAGTGGCGGTGTCGACGGATTTCAATCCGGGCAGCTCGCCTCTCCTGTCGTTGCCCATGGCCGCATCGCTGGCGTGCCTCCGACAGGGGCTCGCACCGGCAGAGGCGCTGGTGTCCATCACGCTGAACGCCGCGTGGGCCCTCAGGGAGGAGGGGCGAATTGGAACGCTGGAGCCCGCGAAGAAAGCGGACATCGCCGTGTGGCCGGTGGCCGACTACCGGGAAATCGTGTACTACCTCGGTGTCGTCCGCCCACGCTGGGTCATCAAGGGAGGGCGTGTCGTTTGGCAGAGCGCGGGCCACGAAAGGGTGAGACCCTCTACATTCGGAGCTGCAACGGCAAGGGATTTGGAATGAGACGGAATGGGATTGGCGCAGTTCACATCGCGCTCGGAATCCTGGTGGCGTCTTTGGCCTGGATTTCCTGCCAGAAATCCCGGGACCTGCCCCTGGAGGCCGGTTTCGGCGGGGCGTCAACGGTCGGGTCGCTTCACGAGGTCATCCTGCCCGCCACCGAAGTGAAGCAAATCCGGCCTGACATCAATTTCGGTCTGGGCCCCTATTTGCTGGTGGGGCAGCGCGGGGGTCTTGTGGCCAAGAGCTACTTCCTCTTCGACGCGCTTCCCGAATCGGCCGTTGTGACGTTTGCAGAACTGCGTTTCGCGAGTCCATACATCTTCGGTGAGGGGCAGATCCGCATCCGTTTGTTTCCCGTCAGCTCCGAGTGGGAAGAGGAAGACGTCGTGTGGGAGAACCAGCCGGACGTCGACTACTCGCGGACGATCGGCGACACAGTCTGGTCCAGCCACGACTCGCTTGGCGTGCTCGTGCGGCTCGACACGGCTGCCGTCAACGGTTGGATCCGCGATCGCGCCAGCAACAAAGGCTTCGTGCTGGAGGCGGAACCGGAGCCGGAGGTGCTCTTCGAGCTCTACTCCATCGATAGCGGCAACCTGGACTTGGCGCCGCACCTGTGGCTGCGGTACGTGGAGGGCGACAAGCTGGACTCTGCCCGCACGTTTCCCAGTGCGGACGTGTTTGCGGCCCATCGCGACCACTTGCCCACGGAGGCGGCATACTCCGTGGCGGGGCAGGATGTTGAGCGCGTGCTGTTGAAGTTCGACCTGGATCAGCTTCCGAAGGGTGCCACCATCAATCGGGCCCAGTTCGAATGGAGCCTGGAACCGGCGCACACGCAATTTGAGGGAAGTACCATCACCCTCAGCCTGCATCACGTCACGGAGTGGCCCTGGGAAGGCGAGTACGTAGCTTTCGACTCCAGCAGGTACCGGGTCAATCTCACCCTGCAACGCACCGACGCTTTGCTCACGTTGACCTCGCTGGACCAGATCCAGAACTTCAGCCACCTACTTCAGCTCATTCTCGCGGGATCGTTGCAGGACAATGGTTTCCTCCTGAGGGTGGCCCGGGAAGATGTGTCGGTCGGGCGGATCGCCCTGGTGCCGGCCGGGACCGACAGTACCACGGGGCCGAGGCTCATCGTGACCTACACTGTGCCGCCGGGCGCGGGCGAGTGAGCGTCTGTGGGCGAGGGGAGAAGCAGGTAGCGACGGCTGAAGGGTTGGAGGAGAGCGCGCGTGCGGCTATTGGACCGGGCTGAAGCAATTCAGAGGGTTCCACATCGGGAACGAGAGATGAGACGCTGGACGATCTGGGCTGTTGCGGTGGTTTTGGTCGTGACTTGCGCTCCGCGTGCGGACGGTGGGTCGCTCTATTCCCTCTTCGGTCTGGGACAGAAGGTGGTCCTGAACAGTGCCCACTACCGGTCGCTGGGCGGTGGTGGACTGGCATTGCCGGATCTTCTGAGCGTCAATCCTCTGAATCCCGCCGCTTCGGTGCCCGCTCCCGTGACCCGCGTGTCGGGCACGTTCTTCTACGAGGGGGCCAGCCTGCGGACCCGCATTGCATCCGGTTGGCACAACTACAGCGGTCCCTTCGCGTTCGATTTCCACGTGCCGCTCGGCAGGAGATGGGCTGTGGCTGCCGGATTCCGGCCGGTCACCTTTCGCGACTATCGATTGAGGGAGGCAGGTACGTTCCTGTCCCACTCGTTTGGCGCGGAAACGGAGATTGGCTACGAACAGGTCCGGGAGGGGAAAGGCGGGCTGAGCGCCCTTTCATTTGACGTCTGCAGGACGTTCGGGAGCAAGGCGAGTCTGGGATTGGGAGGGCGTTTCATCTTCGGCAGGCTGCAGGACTCCTGGAGTCTGAATTTCGATCGGGGCGATTTCCGCTCCACAGAAGACCAGTACGATCTTCACTTGCGCGGAGCGGCATTTGTGCTGGGTGTTGTGATCCGGCCTGCGGAGCGCTGGTCGGTTGGCGGTTTCTTCCAGACGAAGGCGAAGCTGAAGACGGAGCGACGTGGGGAGTCGCGGTACGTGTACTCGGACACGGTCCGGACGTTCACAACCGACTACCCGCCTTTCTGGGGGATCGGCTCGGCTGTACAGCTCGGCGGCGGTTGGACCGCCGTTGTGGACTACCTCGCCCAGGATTGGAGCGGGTGGAAATGGATGGGCCGGACTGCGGCGGGTGCGGGCAGGTGGTACCATCTTTCCCTGGGCGTTCAAAGAACCCCAACGGCGGGTGCCTTCGCCAGCTTCTGGAAGAAAGTGGTGACGCGCGCGGGCCTGTACCAACGTGCCTGGGCGTTCAGTCCCGTGGAAGAGAAGAGGCTGATGGAAAGGGCTCTCACTTTCGGTGCCGGTTTTCCTCTACCGGAGAACCGCGGTCGAGTGGACGTCGCTCTGGAGATCGGACGTCGGGGCGACAAAAACGTTTTTCCGCTGGAGGAAAGGTTCATACGGATCATTCTCACGTTCGTCGCGGGCGAGAAGTGGTTCATCCGTCCGGAGTAGTGTTGCTGCATCGTGTTTTGCGAGGCGGAAGAAGAGGCGGGGCTCCGCCGCTGGTCAAGAGTCCCAGCAGTAGTCTGTCTGTGGTGGTCGGAGCGAGAGCGCGCCAAATTGTACTTGCATTTTAGGCGGAGTTGGCTTAAAATCAACACCTTGGAGCGGGAAAGGGACGACACCGTGAAACGGACGTGGCCGACCCGGAAAACGGGAGCCGGTAGGGTCGGGCAGGGGAAGTGGCCTGCCCGTGTGGGCCCCATGAGCCAAGGGAATAGGAGGTAGGGAAAGTGAGAGCGATCAGCGCAAGTCGGCTGTGGATGGCACTGGCGGGGGCATTGGTGATCTCGTTCGTGGCCGCTTTGGGCGTGCTGCAGTTCGGCTGTGCGCCGGCGACCCAGCAGCAAACTCTCACGCCGGAGCAACAAAAGGCCCGGCTGGACTCGCTACGCAGGGTGTGGGAGTTTGAACGGAACAAAGCCTGGAGCACGGCCTACGAGAACTACAAGAACAAGCAGTACGAGCGAGCGATCCGGCCTTTCTGGAAAACCATCGAACTTGACACGACCCACGTTTTCAAGGACCTGCCCTACCGTTACCTCGCCGACAGCTACTTCAGGCTCGGGCATCCGGACAGCGCTGAGATTGTGTACAAGCTGGGCCTGGAGGCGTTCCCCAACAGTCAACAGCTTCATCGGAATCTCGGTTACCTGTACATGGGGAAGGAGCAGATCGAGGACGCGATCCACGAGTACGAGATGGCGGTGACTGTGGATTCCGGCACCGTCGACGACTACCGGATCCTGGGCAACCTGTACGTGCGGAACGACCAATTGGATGAGGCGATCCAGGCTTTCGAGAAAGTGCTCCGGATGGACCCAAACGACGAGGCGACCCGGAAGGCCCTGGCTCAGCTCTACAAAACCACTGGCCGCACCGAGGAAGCCATCCAGGCGATGGAAGATGCCCTCCAGAAGGATCCGAACAATACGCGTTTGCTGTACGATCTCGGCATGGCCTACTACAAGCGGATGGATTACGAACTCGCCCTCGAGAAATTCAAGAAGCTCCACGAGCTCAAACCCGACGATGTGGACGCCCTGATGTACATGGGGCACTGTTACCAGCAGCTCGAGCAGTACCGCAAAGCGATCGACGCCTTCGAACAGGTGCTCAAACTGGACGCCAAGAACACCCGAGCTCTCTGCGAGATCGCCCTTGCCTACAAAGAGCTGGGCCAGTTCGCCCGCGCCCGGACGTACGCAAACCGCGCTCTGCGGATTGATCCGAACTACGCCATGGCCTACGTGGCTCGAGGCGAGATCTACCAGGCGGCTGCGGACAAGTGCTCAGAAGGCCGCGATCTGAAGTTCGACGACAAGCTGGTCTACAAGTTGGCCTACGACGAGTTCAAGAAAGCGGTGATGGATCCCGAGTGGGGCGACTACGCCCAGCGAATGGTGAACTTCCTGCAGCAGCTAATTCCGACGAAAGAGGACTACTTCTTCCATCCGGACCAGAAGCAGGCCCAGCTCGATTGCTACAGGTGGATTTATCGGTGACGTGCCAGACACTGAGCACCTGGGTCGATCGCGACAAGCCCATTGGGATCGCGAGCGACCATGCTGGTTTTGACCTGAAGGAGAAGATCCGAGAGCATCTGCAGGAGCTGGGCTTTCAAGTTCGGGATTTCGGTACGTACGATCGGAAACGGACGGACTATCCCGACTTCGGTTCCGAGTGTGCGCGTGCGGTGGCCAAGGGTGAGTGCACGGCGGGAATTCTGGTGTGCGGCACGGGCATCGGGATGTCCATCGTGGCCAACAAGGTGAAGGGTGTGCGGGCCGCGCTGTGCGATTCCGTGACGACAGCTCGCCTGTCCCGCCAGCACAACGACGCCAACGTCCTGACTCTTGGCGGTAGGATCATCGGGGTGAGCGTCGCCTTCGACGTCGTCGATACCTGGCTCAGCACCGATTTCGAGGGTGGTCGGCACGCGCGCCGGGTGGAGAAAATCATCGAGCTGGACAGGGCGGATCCGTGAGCCGATGCGGAGGCCTACGTGGACGAACTGAGGAAGGTTGACCCAGAGATCTTCGATGCGATTGTGGGGGAGATTCGGCGCGAGAACGACAATCTGGAGCTCATTGCTTCCGAGAATTTCGTGAGTTTAGCGGTACTGCAGGCCCTCGGTCAGGTGATGACCAATAAGTACGCCGAGGGCTACCCTGCTAAGCGGTACTACGGTGGTTGCGAGTTCGTCGATGTGGCCGAAGAGCTGGCCAGAGAGCGAGCCAAGCAGCTCTTCGGAGCCGTGCACGCCAACGTCCAGCCTCACTCCGGTTCCCAGGCCAACATGGCCGTCTATTTTTCCTTCCTGCAGCCCGGCGACACCATCATGGGCATGAACCTTTCCCACGGTGGTCACCTGACGCACGGAAGCCCGGTCAATTTCTCCGGTCGCTTTTTTCGCGTCGTCTTCTACGGCGTAGACCGTGAGACCGGCCGGATCAACATGGACGAAGTGGCTGAGATCGCGGAGCGCGAGAAGCCGAAGCTCATCATGACAGGGGCCAGTGCGTACTCCCGGGACATCGATTACGCTGCGTTTCGCGAGATCGCCGACCGTGTGGGTGCCAAGTTGGTGGCCGACATCGCGCATCCGGCCGGGCTCATCGCCAGCGGTCTGCTGAACAACCCGTTGCCTCATTGCCATGCTGTGACCACCACCACCCACAAGACGCTGCGCGGTCCCCGGGGTGGAATGATCCTTTTGGGTCGCGACGAAGAGAACGACATGGGCATCCGCACCCCCAAGGGACGGCTGAAGATGGTCTCCGAGGTGATCGACTCCAACGTGTTCCCGGGCATCCAGGGTGGCCCACTGATGCATGTGATCGCGGCCAAGGCGGTGGCGTTCAAGGAGGCGCTGAGTCCAGAATTCAAAGACTACTCGCGTCAGGTGATTCGGAACGCTCAGACGCTGGCTGGCCGATTGAAAGAGTACGGCTACCACATCGTTTCGGGTGGGACGGACAACCACCTGATGCTGGTGGATCTGAGGAACAAGGGGCTGACGGGGCGGGAAGCTGAAAAAGCCCTGGAGAAGGCTGGCATTACGGTCAACAAGAACATGGTGCCCTTCGACGACCAGAGTCCCTTTGTGACGAGCGGCATTCGCATTGGGACACCGGCCGTCACCACCCGGGGGATGAAGGAGCCGCAGATGGAACTGATCGCTGACCTGATTCACGAGGTGTTGAGCCACATCGACGACGAGACCAGAATCCGGTCGGTCAGGGAAAAAGTGCACGAGCTCACGGCCCAGTTCCCGCTCTATCCCCTGCCTTCCTGAGGGCCCGGGGCAGTTGACCAGTCGGGCAGGCCTTGCCAAGAGGGAGGAAGAGTCGTGCGTTGCCCATTTTGTGGAAGTAGCGACACGAAGGTCCTGGACAGTCGGCCGCGGGAGAATGGTTACCTGATCCGGAGGCGCCGGGAGTGCAAGGTGTGCGGAAAGCGCTTCACGACGCTCGAGAGCATGGAGGTACTGCGGCTCTACGTGGTGAAGTCTGATGGCCGCCGTGAACTGTTCAACCGGGAGAAGCTCATCCGGGGCATCCAGCTCGCCTGCACCAAGCGTCCCGTTTCGGTGGACGATATCGAATCCATCGTGTCGCGCGTCGAGACGGCGCTGCGGGAGCGCGGGGAACGTGAGGTGCCTTCGCGTGACATCGGCGAGATGGTGATGAACCAGCTCAAGGAGCTGGACGAGGTCGCCTACGTGCGTTTTGCCTCGGTTTACCGTAAATTCAAGACCAAAGAAGAGTTCCTGCGGGAGCTCCAGGAGCTTCAGAAGGAAGGAGCGGAGGCGGTAGAAACGGAAGCCGGCGACGAAGCCCAGGGCTGAGGAGGTGCGGCCAGATGCCCTGGGTCCCCTTCGGTTTCGGTTGGCGAGCAGACGGCAGGTGGTGACGTGATGGCGTCGGACACCTGCCTTTTTCGTGTCCAGCGCAGTGACGCGCAGGTGCCAGGGTTCAGCTCACAGCGGAGGGAAGGGAAGAGATGGCGCTGAGACTGTTTGCTGGTCGGACCTTCCGTGGAGGAGTGCATCCACCCGAAAACAAGGAGCTCACCGAAAGCAAGCCCATCGAAGTTCTGCCACCGCCGCCGGTAGTGGTCATTCCGGTGCAGCAGCACATTGGGGCTCCCAGTCAGCCGATCGTCCAGGTGGGCGACACGGTGCGCGTGGGCGACCGCCTGTCCGAGCCCGGCGGGTTCGTGTCCGTACCGGTGCACGCCTCGATTTCGGGCACGGTGAAGGCCATTGAGCCGCGTCCTCACCCCCTCGGCACGGAAGTCACGTCTATCGTCATCGAGGCCGACGGGGAAGATGCCTGGTCTGATGACGTCAAGGACGATCCCAATTGGGAGCAGCTCTCCGCCGATGAGATTCGCGAGCGGATTCGGATGGCCGGACTGGCCGGGATGGGCGGGGCTGCTTTTCCCACTCACGTGAAGCTGTCCCCACCGGCGAACAAGCCCATCGACACGTTCATCCTAAACGGGGCCGAGTGCGAACCCTACCTCACGGCTGATCACCGACTGATGCTGGAGTACCCGGAGGAGATCATCCGCGGGATGAAGATCATTCTCCAGGTGTTGCAACCCAAGCGGGCGTTCATCGGGATCGAGGACAACAAGATGGACGCCGTGGAGACGATGCGCAAAGCGGCAAAAGCCGAGGGCCTGGACTGCGAAGTAGTCGCTCTGCCGGTGAAGTACCCGCAGGGCGCGGAGAAGCAGTTGATCAAAGCGCTCACGGGCCGGGAAGTGCCTCGTGGGGGGCTCCCGATGGACGTAGGGTGCCTCGTGCAGAACGTGGGGACAGCCCGTGCGATCTACCACGCCGTGGCCAAACGTCGTCCGGTGGTGGACCGTGTGGTGACGGTGACGGGGCGGGGGGTGCAGGAGCCCAAGAATCTCATGGTGCGCATCGGCACGCCCTTCTCCTTCGCGCTGGAGCACTGTGGCGGGCTCAGGGAGGATGCCGAACGCGTGGTAATGGGCGGCCCGATGATGGGCATTGCGCAATTCACTCTGGAAGTGCCTGTCGTCAAGGGCACTTCTGGCATCCTCGTGCTGAATGGGTCGGAGGCTCGCGATCGGGAGGCGCAGGTGTGCATCCGCTGCGGGCGGTGCGTGGACGCGTGTCCGATGGGCCTCATGCCGACCGTCCTGTACCACTACGTGATCCACAAGCGCTTCGACGACGCGCAAGAGTACGGGGTGCTGGACTGCATCGAATGCGGCTCCTGCGCCTACGTATGCCCGGCCAAATTGCCGCTTGTGCACGCGATGAAGTGGGGGAAGGCGGAGGTTTCCAAGAAAATGCGTGCGGCCAGTTGAGCGCATCCGGCGTTGAGCAGGCGTCCGCGACCGTTGGGGCCGGGAACGAGACGGAATGTCTTCCGAGATCGCGGGACTGGTTGAGCGAATCACGACTGAAACGTAGTCGGTGTCAGATGCCGGAACCACGGAACCTGGGCTGGCAACTCTGAGGGCGGAGAATGGAAGAGAAGACGTGGAAAGTCTCTACGTCGCCGCATCTGAGCGATCAGGAGTCGATACCCAAGATCATGTGGTTGGTGGCCGCATCGCTGGCACCCGCAGGGGTGGGCGCGGTGTACTTCTTCGGTGCGCACGCGGCCTGGGTGATATTCTGGGCGGTCGCCGCGGCGGTGGCCACCGAGGCCGTCATCCAGAAGCTGATGGGCAAGCCAATCACGGTGTACGACGGCAGCGCCTTTGTGACGGGTCTGCTTCTGGCCTACAACCTGCCGGCGGAAGCGCCGTTCTGGTTGCCGATCATCGGCTCGGTGTTCGCCATTGGCCTCGGCAAGCAGATCTTCGGCGGACTGGGTTACAACCCGATGAATCCGGCGTTGTTGGGCCGCGCTTTTCTGCTGGCGTCCTGGCCGACACACATGACCATCTTCCGCACGCCGCCGAGAGGAGGCACCATCTCCGGCATCGACGTGGAGACGGGTGCCACTCCGCTGAATCTTCTGAAACAGGCGCACGACGTGCTGCACCAGGCCAAGGCCCTGCCCGGCGAGGTCCCGGCGCAGAAAATCACCGAAGCGATGACTCACATCAGCAAACTGTACGAGAGCTACGGGAACCTCTTCTGGGGCAAAGTGGGGGGATGCCTGGGCGAGACCTCGGTGTTCCTGCTGCTCATAGGGGCGGCGTTTCTGCTGTACAAGCGCTACATCGACCTGCGCATCCCCGTGGGCTACATCGCCACGGTTGCGTTCCTGACCTGGATGTTCGGAGGCAGTGAAGGCTTGTTCACCGGCAATCCGCTGTTTCATGTGCTTGCGGGTGGATTGATTTTGGGCGCGTTTTTCATGGCCACGGACATGGTCACTTCCCCGATCACGCCGCGCGGACGGTGGATCTTCGGCGTCGGGTGCGGGGTGATCACCGTGGTCATCCGCCTCATCGGCGGATATCCGGAGGGTGTATCCTACTCCATCTTGCTGATGAACCTTACGGTGCCGCTGTTGGATCGTTACACCAAACCGGCGATCTTCGGAGGAGCGAGCAAGCGATGAAAGACGTGCTTCGACTGGCGGGAATCCTCGGGATCGTGACAATTGTGGCGGCGGGTGTGCTCGGTGCCGTGAATCACGTCACCAAACCGCGAATCCTGGAGCAGAGGCGGCTGGAGCTGGAGAAGGCATTGACCACGGCTCTGCCGACGGCGGACCCGAGGGCGATTGTGCCGGTGTACGAAGGTGACGAAGTGGTCTACTACGTGGGCTACGCGAATCCAGACACAACGGATCTCGTGGGCTACGCCTTCGTCGCCAAAGGTACGGGCTACTCCAGCGTGATTGAAACGATGGTGGGTGTGGATACAACGGGCCGGATCATCGGCATCAAGATCCTCTACGAGCTGGAGACCCCGGGGCTCGGCAGCAAGATCGAGGAGATACGCTACGGGGAGAAGGACCCGTGGTTCCAGCGGCAGTTTGTCGGCAAGCTCGCCGAGCAGCTCTACGTGGACAAAGATGGGGGCGAGATCGTGAGCGTCACTGGCGCGACAATCAGCTCGCGCGCGGTGACCAATTCCATTCGCAAGGGCATTCAGGAGTTGGAGAAACGCATTGGCGGCTTCAAGCAGGCCGCAACCGCCCCAGCGGCGTGAAGAATCCGATGGAAGGGCTTCGCTGGGCAACGAAAGCGCGGAGCTGGGTTCCGGGCTGAGAGGAGCATTGAGCCAGACAAGATCGGTTGCGACGCGCGAGAGGCGCAAGTGAGTTCTCTTGGTGGTCCCTGACGATCGTCGGCGGATTGAAGTTCTGCTTCCGATGGGACGCGAGAAAAGGGGAGCGAGCGAACGATGAGTCTCGGCAAGGAGTTCACAAAGGGCCTGTACGCAGAGAACCCTGTGTTCAAGCAAGCCCTTGGGCTGTGTCCGACGCTTGCGGTGTCGAACTCTGTCCGCAATGCGATCGGCATGGGCGTGGCGATGACGTTTGTTCTGGTGATGTCGAACATCATCGTCTCGCTGATTCGCCGTTTCGTGCCGCGGCGGATCCGCATTCCGATCTACATCGTCGTGATAGCCACGTTCGTGACGATTGTGGACCTTGTGATGGCCGGTTTCGCCCCGGATCTGCACAAGGCCTTGGGGATCTTCGTGCCGTTGATCGTGGTGAACTGCATCATTCTGGGGCGTGCGGAGGCCTTCGCCGGCCGCAACACCGTCATCAGGTCGTTGTTCGACGGGATTGGGATGGGGGCCGGTTTCACAGTGGCCCTGTTCGTGTTGGCCTTCTTCCGAGAGATCTTGGGCGACGGTCGGTTCTACGGCTTTCCGCTGTTCGGCTCGGGCTTCGAGCCGATGCTGATCATGATCCTTCCTCCCGGTGCGTTCTTGACGATTGGTCTCGTGATGGGATTCATGAACTGGCTGGATAGGCGACGCGCGGCGTGAGGTTTGCCCTGCCGGAAATGTGACTCAGACGCGAGGGAGCTGGAATGGAACTGAAGACCTTGCTCATCATTTCGATCGCAGCCATTTTCATCAACAACTTCGTGCTCAGCAGATTCCTGGGCCTGTGCCCGTACATCGGCGTCTCCCGGGCGCTGGATTCGGCCATCGGGATGGGCATGGCGGTGATCTTCGTGATGACCCTGGCGTCGTCGGTGGCCTGGGTAGTGGACCACTACCTGCTCGAACCCACGGAAGCCAACGTGTTCTACCACATCCTGAACTTGAAGGAGCCGCCAGACCTGGTGTTCCTGAAGACCATCGCGTTCATCCTCGTGATCGCCTCTCTGGTGCAGTTCGTATAAATGGTGATCCAGAAAACCAGCCCAACTCTGTACAAGGCGCTGGGCATCTACCTGCCCCTGATTACCACGAACTGCGCGATCCTGGGCGTCACGCTGCTGAACCTGGACATGAACCTGAATTTCATCGAGAGCGTGGTGCAGGGATTTGCGTCGGGCATTGGCTTCACCCTCGCCCTGGTGCTTATGGCCAGTATCCGGGAGCGATTGGACCTCGCTGACGTGCCCCGGTCGATGCGAGGCATCCCGATCGCATTCATCATGGCCGGGCTGATGTCCATTGCTTTCCTGGGTTTCTCGGGGCTGAAAATCCGCTGACGGGGCTTGGCTGGGCGGGGGGCGCGAGAGCTGGGACTAGCTGGAATCCACAGATCTAGGCTGAACGGAGCGGGTTGGAGTTTCTCGGGGAAGTCTCACGTGTGTGAAGGCAATGGCAAAGAAAAAGGCGAAGAAGCCGGAAGATGACGAGAAGCGCATGCCTTTTCTCGACCACTTGGAAGAACTCCGGTGGCGGCTCATCAAGTGCATCGTTTCCGTCATCGCCCTGGCGTTGGTTTCCTACCTCTTTTCCGAGCAGATTCTCAATCTGCTGACGCGCCCCTTCCCGCCAGCGCGCAAGCTGATCTTCCTGGCTCCCACCGAAGGCTTCATGATCCGACTGAAGCTGTCCATCTTCTCTGGCATCATTCTGAGCCTACCCGTCATCTTCTACCAGTTGTGGCAGTTCGTAGCGCCGGGACTCCTCCCGCACGAGAAGAAGTACGTGCCCCACATCATCGCTGTGTCCACCTTCAATTTCCTTGTGGGTGCGCTGTTTGCCTACCTGGTGATCGTGCCGATCGGTTTGAATTTCCTGCTCGGCTTCGAGACCGCCGACCTACAGGCCAACATCCGGATCAAGGACTACCTGAGCTTCGTCACCAATCTGATGCTCGCCTTCGGTGTGGTGTTCGAGCTGCCGATCCTCGCGTTCTTCCTGACGCGTATCGGCATCATCACTCCGGAGTTCATGTCTCGCTACCGGCGGTACGCGATCGTTCTGACCTTCGTCTTGGGGGCAATGCTGACCCCGCCGGATGTCTTCAGCCAGGTGATGTTGGCCATTCCGCTCGTTCTCCTGTACGAGATCAGCATCTACGTCTCGAAGGTGGCGAGGCGCAAGCGGGAAGAGAAAGCCCGGTCGGAGGCGGAGGAAGAGCGGAAGGAGAAAACCCGAACCCGGGCGGAGCCCAAACCGGAGGTCTCCGAGGTGGAAGAACCCACCACGGACACCTACGAGGACGACGAGTGGGAGGACTAGAACCCCTGCGAGAAGATGGGATCCTCAGGGGCTCAGGGAACGCCAGATGCTATGCGAGGCGGTGGTGAGTGATTCCGCGCCCCTGTTCCGGGCAGGGCACGGACGTTCGTTTTCGCCTCCCGTGTCGATCGGAAACAGTTTTCACGACATTTGGACGTGAGCAGCACCCTC
>CAYXFI010000027.1:0-19330 GCA_964464205.1 uncultured Cytophagia bacterium | reverse complement strand
CCCATATAGATGGTGGGCACTTCCTCGATGTTGTCCTCGTCCACGGTCCAGGGCAAATCACCCCAGAACATCGAACCAACCGGGGGCTCGGGTGCGAAATCGTTGTGAATCCACTGCCCGTTCTCCCATCGGCCGATCCAGCCCTGAGCATCCACACTGTCCGGTGGATACTGGCCGTGGTAACCCTGAGTCCAACGCAGACTCACCGTGACACCATCCGACAAGGGAGAACTGCCCCAACTGTGGGCGTTGAAACCGATCGCCTTGACGATCATCGCTGCCGGCGGCTTGAAGTACGCGGCAAAAGTGTCGTTACTGGCGAAACCGAAGTTCACCATCTGCTCACCGGGTCCCCAGCCCTTGAAGGTCCACACCGTGTCGACGATGCCGGTCGTGCCAGACACCTTGCCAAGTGTCTTAGGCGCACCGCGCAGCGCGGCCCACTCATCGGCGGACAGGTACACCACCTCGCTCTTGTCGCCGAGCTTGGACGGCACCAGAATGCCGTAGGTCTTGTCCGCCGCAACCGCCCCCATCGTCATCCCGAGAAAGAGCGTCGCGACGAGAGCCGCCACTAACCCTCTGCGCATCCTCTTCCCTCCTTACGTTAGGTTCCACTCCTCACGCATCATCCCACGGATCTCAAAGTCACTCGTTTGAGAACCCGCAGCCTGGACGAAGTCTCACCTCCTTTCTTCTTCCGTGGTCAATTCACACTGCCGGTCCAACTCACCTATTTTCCGAAGCAAAATGAATTTAAGCCTCCACGCAAGAATTGTCAAGGTCTTTTTGCCTTCCTGTCACAGAAGCCATGGTCCGCACCGGTACTCGAACTTCGACCGGGACAGCTCGAACAGGCAGCCGATTCCACTTGCGCAGGTTTCGATTTTCCCGTATATTGTGCGCGCTAAGAACGACGCCATGCGTCTCAGACACCGCACAGGTCATGCGCTCCCTGATTGCGGCTTCCACCGATCCTCCATCGGCCGAGAAGACCGGTCTTCGGTCCAACGTATGTCGGAAAGCCCATTGTGAGGGACGCCGCACCCGGCTCGAAGAACCGCTTCTCCGAGGTGAGTGCGGAGGTAGACGAGATCAAGGAAAAAAGAAGAGCAGAGGAGAGTCCAGATGAAGAAAGTGGCAGCTGGCATCTTGATTGTGGCCTTCGCGGCTGGTGTGCTGGTTCTGTCCGGCTGTCAGACCAAGGAGGTCACCTCCGCCAAGGTGTACATCCAGCAGGACGACTGGGACAAGGCCATTGAACAGCTCGAACAGGCCGTGAAGCTTTACCCGAACGATCCCGAGGCTCACTACCTGCTCGGGGAAGGCTACGCGGTGAAAGGTGACTTCGAGGGCATGAACCGAGAGTTCGAAGCCTCACTGGCCATCTCTCCGAAATTCGAGCAGCAGATCAAGGCCAGTCGAGAGAAGTACTGGGTTCGAGCTTTCAACAACGGCGTGAACAAATTCAACGCCCAGGCCTACGAGGAAGCGGCGAAGGATTTCCTCACTGCGACGATCGTTGACCCGTCTCGAGCCGAGGCCTACGTGAACGCAGCTACGGCGTACCTGGTCCTCGACAGCCTGAACAAAGCCGTAGAGATCGTGGAAAGCGGCCTTGAGCACGCCCCGGAGGACCCGAAGCTACTCGCACTCGCCGGGGACCTGTACCTGCGGGCTCAGCGCTTCGACGACGCCATTGCGGTGCTCCAAAAGGCCGTGGAGAAGGACCCGACCAACGCAACGGCCGTGGCTAACCTGGCCAGGGCGTACCACAGCGCAGGCAAGGGAGAGCTCGCCCTCGAGACCTACAAGAAGGCCCTGGCAGCCGACTCCACCAACACTGACCTGATCTTCAACATGGCGTTGCTCTATTTCGACGCCAAAGACTACGACAAAGCCATCGAAAGCTTCAAGAGGGTGCTCGAGAGGAACCCCGACGACTACGAGGCGAATTGGCGACTTGGCGTGACCTATTTGATCCTTGCCGACAGCCTGAACAAGCCTGTGGCGGAGAAGCTGATCGCCGGCGAAGATGTCCCCCAGGAGGAAATCCAGAAAGTCCGGGAAGCCTACGCCAAGGCCGTGCCCTACCTGGAGAAGTGCACCCAGCTCAAGCCAGACGATCCCGATCTGTGGCTCTATCTGGGTCAGGCGTACGTACGGGCGGGAATGCCCGACAAAGGTGAGCAGGCTTTCCAGCGCGAAAAGGAACTGCGGGGAGGCGAATCCAAATCGGGTAAGTAGCATCACGAACTGAGCGAGCAAAAGCCCCACCTGTGCACGCGGGTCGGGGCTTTTTTTGTCCCGCGGCCGGCACGAAAACTTTCCTGTGCCTGTCGCGTTTGACTTGTTGGTGACTCGAACATCGCAGAGGACCCAAGAAACGACGGTCGGACTGATGGCACTCGAACCCTGGGAAAAAGAGATCGTGGACCGGTTGAAGGCGAGGGGCAATTTGCCTCGCCATGTGGCCATCATCATGGACGGGAACGGAAGATGGGCCAGGCAAAGAGGTCTGGATCGAGTGGAAGGTCACCGGGAGGGTATCCACTCGGTCCGGGCAGTAGTGGAAGCTTGCCGAGCTCTGGGCATCGAGGTGCTCACGCTCTACACATTCTCCACCGAGAATTGGAAGAGACCGCGACGCGAAGTAGCAGCCCTGATGCGCCTGCTCATTCGCACCGTCCAGACCGAAGTGGACGAGCTCGACAAGAACAACGTTCGGCTCCAGACCATCGGCCGACTTGAGGACCTGCCTCGCTACGCGCAGCGAGCGGTACGCCGTGCCATCGAGCGTCTGCGGGACAATACTGGCCTCCTAGTGGTCCTGGCGCTGAGTTACAGCAGTCGCCTTGAGATCGCCGACGCGGCCCGCCGACTGGCGGAAGACGCCGTGGCCGGTAGAGTGAAGCCTGATCAGATCAACCCAGACCTCTTCGCGCGGTACTTGCAGACTGCCGATCTCCCCGACCCCGATCTCCTGATCCGCACCAGCGGGGAGATGCGGTTGAGCAATTTTCTCTTGTGGCAGCTTGCCTACACCGAGTTGTACATCACCGACATTCTCTGGCCCGACTTCCGGAAGAAAGAGTTCTACGCTGCCATCGAGGAGTACCAGCACCGCGAACGTCGTTTCGGGATGGTCAGTGAGCAGATTAGGCGGCGCAAGGGCCGCACCGAGGCTGAATTACTACGAAGCGATTACTGGACGCCGGTGCAACAGAACACGAGTAAGCAATAACCCTGCGCCCCGGCGCTGACACCCGTCGGGAGTTGCGGGAAAATGGGAGACGGCCCATTACACTCGCGTAGCGGCGCGGGATTCCGTAGCCAGAACGCTCGTCAGACCACGGGAAAACAACCTGCGTGGAGAACAGAGGCTGTCTTCTGTCGCCTTCTTTACTTGCACCGGGCCGCCGGCAGGGCATCCGTTTTTGGCAGCCGCCGTCTCCTCGCAACCGTTCGATCTCAGTTTCGCCCGGGCGCACGACGTCAGAGCGTCGTCCCGATTCCAAGTTGACGGACCGCGGCTTTCCCAGTCAGCTCGATTTGCGGGCGAGCAAATCGCCGGGAAGAGTTCTTGACGAACGGGCGGTCCGAGGATTGCAGGCGCCCATACGGAAAGTGCTACCAGCCATGCCGAACTGGCAGTGGATGGTCTACTGAGACCTCGTCCTTCCGCCGTGAGAGATAGGTTCAGGCACAGTGAAGCTGGGCCATGCGCGTTCGCAATTGGATCATCCTCGCACTGGTCGTGTGCGTAGGGCTTCTCGCCGCGCTGTTGTTGCGGCGCTTGGCCCACGAAGCCAATCAAAGGCTTCTGACGGTGCTCTCCACACGGCTGGAGCCGCTGGCCCGGCGCGGCTGGTCGGTGGATTCAGTGGAGGTACGGTTTGGCTCCGTCCACTTCTACGGCGTGCGCTACCGCGGCCGTACTCCCTACGAACTCCACGTGGAGGATGTGCGCATCGGCTACAGCATCACCAATCTCATTCGGCACGGATTCCGACCGGCCAGCCTGCCAAATTCCATCCTCCTGTACGGTCCCTCGCTGACCGTCCACTTCTACACGCGCCTCGACAGCTCCACGGCGCCCGACTCGATCCGCCGTGAAGAGCGCCGTCGGATGCTGCGCAACCTCGCCTTCTTACGCAACGTGGTGATCTCGGACGGTATCGTGTCGTACGTCGACTCCGCCGGTACTGTCTGGCGACTGTTCGACGAGGTGGACGGCTGGCTCTTCCGCGCGGACGAAACGGGGGCGAGACTGCAACTGGCCGCACGGCCCCGAGGATCCTCGGAAATTACTGTCCGGGCGTTGGGCCGGATCGATCTGAGCACGGGCAGGATGGACACCGTCCAGTTCCACATCCGCGAGTACGATGTGGGCGAAAACTTCCCCTTCCTACTCCCGGACTTCCTCGAAGTCACCAGAGGACGTCTGCAGGCCGACTTCCGCCTCGCGGAGAACCCGGCCTTTCCCCAGGGTTTCGATCTGACCGGTCAGCTCGAGTTCCGCGGCGGGAGGGCCAGGCTCCGCGGCTCCCGCATCACCCTGGACTCGCTCCAATTCGCCGCGAGCATCGACGGATGGGATCTTCGCATCCTCTTCGCCAAGCTGCTGCTGAACGGGAGCCCGGTTGAGGCCGAGGGGAGCGTGCACAACCTCCTCAACCCCCAGTTTGACGTAACTCTCCGCTCGCGCTCGTTCGATCTTCGCCGGTTCGAACGCGGCCTGGAATTCCGGTTCCCGACCCCGATTCGCGGGAAGGCGGTGCTGGACGCGAAACTCACCGGGGACCATCGCAACCCGAGGGTGGAGGGGCGCTTCTTCCTGCGGCGCGGACGCATCGGCCGAACCCGCCTCGAGTGGGTGAGCGCGCACCTGCTCTTTGCCGACTCCGTGCTCCACGTCCAAGCTCTCCGTGCCAGCGCCGGCAACTCCGAGCTGCGAGGAGACGCACTGTTCGACTTTCGAGAAGAACAGCGCCCGGTAGACGTTCGCATTGCCGTTGTCACGGACTTGGCCCGGCTGTCGGGCGGTTCTTCTACCCAGACTTCCCCGGACGACACGATTCGCCTACACTTTGCGGGGGCGATGGCCAGCGAGGCTTTCCAGCTCGGACTCCGAGCCGACCTCCACAGCCGCCAGGGGCCGCCGCTGGTCCTGGAAGGAAAAGGGGCGCTGACCCGCGAAGGAGGCCAGCTGGATCTGCAAGCTGGCCCGCCCGCGCGGTTCTCCGGCAAGCTTCGGTGGGAACACGGCAAAGAACGATTGATCGATCGTTTCGCGGCTTATCTCGAAGAACTGGAGCAAATCTCACCGTACCTGGGGCTCCCCGCCCTACCAGCTGCTCTGGAGCAGCGGCTGAGCCTGCGGCTCACAGCGCGTGGAACCCCCGACCGGGTTGAAGCTGCCTGTCAAGTGCTCAGCGGTTTCGGACCGGAGCGAAGAACCGTGCTCGACCTTTCAGGGGAGGTGGTCCTCGCAAGCTCAGGCGACTGGGAAGGGGATTTCGAGCTCCAGTACCAGCCGGGAGTCGCGCCGGCCACTGCCGGCAGACTTCGGTTCTACGTACCGTCGTCCGAACGGTCGTACTACGGCACGCTCACTCTTGGCCATCAGATGTCCGCGGTCTTTCACCGCGCAAGCCCAGACAGTCAGTTCATGCTCCAGCTCAGGATCCGAGACGCCTCGCTGGCGTCGCTTGTGGGCTTGCCCGAATCGGCGTGGCGAGGATGGGTGGATACGGATTTGGCCGTCGCCGCCGGTGCCGACAGCGTCTCGGGGCTGTTGCGCCTACGGCTGAAGGAACTTTACGGACACGGTGTGGGACCGTACTCCGCGTTCCTCCGCGCCGAACGCCGCAACGGGCTCATCCGTGTGGATAGCCTAAGGCTCTGCTTGGGGGACAGAACACTGACCGAGGGTCAAGCGCGCCTCAACCTGGCGCAGAAGCATCTGTCCGCCGCCCTTCGTTCGGACACGCTCCGGGTCAGCACTTTGCTCCGCACCCTCGGCCTACCAGACACGCTGCTCGACGGCCTCCTGACCGTCTGGGCTCGCGCCGAAGGCCAATGGCAGCGGCCCGCCCTCACCGGCGAAGTGCTCATCTCCGACGGCCGCTTGTTGTTCGAGCCCTTCGACCTCTTCCGTCTCGCCTTTGCGCCCGACACGTTGGCCGACTCCCTCTCCACCCCGGCCATCCAGCTCGAGGAGATCTCGCTTGTGCGCACCGGGGTCTACCGGCTGGAAGGCGATGGCACCATTCCCCTGCGTCGCGATACTCCCATGCGAATCAACTTGGGGGGCGAAGCGAACGTGCTGCGAATTGTCGCCGACGCGCTCGGTTTCCTGCGCGAGCCGAGCTGCCGCGGCCACCTCCAACTCGAGATCGACGGCACACCGCGGGCGCCCCGCTTCGAGTCTCTTGAGGCTCGATTCACGCAGGGGCGGTCCCGCTTCTCAAGCGTCCTCCCCGAAGTGACCCAGGCCAGAGGAGAGGTCCGTCTGGAACCGGACGGGTTCGTACACCTGGTGGACCTGAGCGGGAAGATGGGTGGCGAACCGTTCCGCATCACCAATGCCCGCGCCAGCCAGATCCAGTGCGCCCGGGCGCTGCAAGATTTCAATATCCCGGGACTCGGCGTCAGTCTGGGTGCGTTCTTATTCGAAACCGGCCCACGCGGCGTTCCGCTGAATCTCTACGGATTGCAGGAAAAGGGCGACTTCGGTTTGTACGAGTTTTTGGGCGCGGACACGAACGAGACCTTCGTGGTGGCCGGGCCGTGGGAAAAACCCCTGATTCGCGGCCTCTGGAAGCTACGGGACGTCAGTTTCCAGTACCCATTCATCGAAGGTGCCCGGGGTAAGAAAAACTGGGTGCTCGATTTCCTGGCACGCGCCGAATGGGACCTACGGCTGATCGCCGTGCGCAACGTCAGGTACGTCCGCTCGATCCCCAGCGCCGTGGACAACGTCTACGTCAATCTGCTGATCGACGAGGGCGGCGACGGCATCCTCCTCACCGGTTGTCCACGGGAGGGAACATTCCGACTGGTGGGCCGTATCGAATCGACGCAGGGCTTCGTCGAGTACCTGGACATGAACTTTCGCGTGGAGAGCATCGGGGCGGAGTTCGACCGGCAGTCCTTGTACCCCGTGGTCTGGGGCCGAGCCCGCGCTACGGTCACCGACACCACAGGGCTCCCCTCGGACATCTACCTGACCCTGGTGACCGAAGACTACAGCGAGGAGCGGCGACTGGACGACCTGGTTCGCGACCGCAAACCCCGCGGCAGGTGGGGCCAAATACGATTCCAGCTCAGTAGCGACAACCCGAACCTGGGCCGAAACGAGAGCGAAATCCTGGCGGCGCTGGGATACTCAGATCACCAGCTCCGGCAGAAGGCGGCCGAGGTGGTGGGCATGAGCGCCGACAACTGGCTCTTCAGGCCAATCATGCGGCCCTTCGAGAAGAGCCTCCAGCGCGTATTCGGCTTCGACCTGGTTCGTTTCCGGTCCAGGATCGCCCGCAACTTCATCGAGTGGAACCTGGCCAACCAGCCTTACTCTCCCTGGTATCTGCTGCGCAGCACGCGGTGGGAGATGGGCAAGTACCTGCTCAACGACCTGTTCCTGACGTACACGGGCGAAGTGGAGACGGGCTTCCGTTACGAACCTCACCAGCAACAGCTTGGCTTCCGACACACGCTGGGACTGGAATACCGGATCAGCCCGGATCTGATCCTCGAGATGGTGTACGACTACGACAGCCTGCTGCTCTGGCGAAAGACAGACCGGAAGATCCTGTTGCGCCACTCTTTTCCGTTCTAGCCCCGTGTCGGGGCGCAGCGTCAGAACCAATAGGAAAGCCCATGGAACAATCGCAGAACCATACCGAAGTTACGGTAATTTTTCGGTTTGCTATTGGTGCCGGATTTGATATATTGAAAAATCGTGAGGCAGTTTGAGGCGAGGTGATTTAGTATGGCCCGTACGTTGAGATCCGGTAGTTGGTTGCTGATCGGCTTACTGTTGCTCGGCGCGACCTCTGCGGCCACCCCACAGGCCCAGCGACGGACCGTGCGCATTCTGGGCGTGAGCGTGGAAGGTAACCGCGCCACGGATGCCAATCTGATCCGCACCACGGCCGGACTCTACGCAGGCCGACAGATCACCGGGGACGATATCCAGAAGGCCATCCGGCAACTCTGGGCCATGGACCTCTTCTCGGACATTCAAATCATTCTGGACCGCGAAGTGGCTGAAGGCGCCTATCTCACCATCCGCGTGAAGGAGTATCCACGCCTGGACTCCTACGAGGTGGTGGGCAACAAGAAAGTCAAGATGAAAGACATCGAGGAGGCCTTGGATCTCTACCGAGGCCAGATCATCAGCCCGCGTCGACTCAAGCGAGCCCAGGTGAAATTGAAAAAGCTGTACCAGGAGAAGGGGTTCCTGCTGGCCGACATCCGGATCGACACCACCCGGGCTTCGGAAAACACCGTAGCCGTCAAGGTCCGTATCAACGAGGGCAAGAAGGTCCAGGTCAAGAAGATCGAATTCTACGGGAACAAGGCCTTCAGCGACTCCAAGCTGCGCAAGCAGATGAAGAACACCAAAGAAGACCGTTGGTGGCGCAGCGCCGATTTCGATCGGGAGAAGTACGAAGAAGACCTCGAAAAGGTGGTGGAATTCTACCGGAACGAAGGCTTCCGCGACGCCGAAATCGTGTCCGACACCCTGTGGTACAGTCCCGACAAGAGCGGGCTTTACATCGGTATCACAGTGTACGAGGGGCCGCGGTACCGTTTCGGGAAGATCACCTGGGAAGGTAACAAGCTCTTCCCCGTTGAGGTGTTGGAAGCGCAGCTCGGCTTCAAAGAAGGCGATGTGTACAGCGCCAAGGAACTGCACGAAGCGGTCTTCAACCGCATCGGCGGTCTCTACTACGACTCCGGGTACATCTTCGCCAACATCACGCCCAAGGAGGTTCCCGCCGACTCCGATGTGATCAACATCCACTTCATCATCAACGAAGGCCAGCCTGTTCACGTGCGGAAGATCCACATCGCCGGCAACACTAAGACCAAAGAAAAAGTGATTCGGCGAGAGCTACGCATCAAGCCCGGAGACGTGTTCAGCCGGGACGCCCTGATGCGGAGCCAGCGAGAAGTGTTCATGCTAAACTATTTCTCCAATGTAGTGCCGGAGGTGAAGACCGTCGACAACGAGAATGTGGACCTGGTCTTCAAGGTCGAGGAGAAATCCACGGACACGGCCAACATGTCCGCTGGCTACAGCGAGCGAGACAAGATCATTGGCATGATCGGCGTGTCGATGAACAACCTGTTCGGGAACGGCCAGCGACTGAGCTTCGACTGGAATTTCGGCCGCTACTACCGCTCGTTCCAGATTAGCTTCACCGAACCATGGCTCATGGACACACCTACGCTGGCAGGCTTCAGCATCTTCGACATCAAGCGCGATCCGTTCTACATCGGCTACCGGCAGAGGAGCCAGGGCGCTTCGTTCCGCATCGGACGCCGCTTCCGCTGGCCGGACATCTACTTCCGCGGCGACTGGATTTACCGCATCGACAAGACCGAGCTGTCCGACTTCGACCCGATCATCGTGGAGCGGAATCCGAACGGGATCGTGACGCAGGAATGGCCGCTGGTCAGCAGCAGCATCACCCAGATCATCTCCCGCAACAGCCTGGACCGTCCCGAGTTCCCCACCCGCGGCTCCGACATGTCCCTCTCCATCGAGTACGCAGGCGGGCCGCTGGGTGGCAACGTAAACTTCATCAAGTACATCTTCCGATCCGACTGGTTCGTGCCGTCTTTCCTGAAACTGGTCTTCTACTCCAGTTTTCAGGCGGGCTACATCCAGACCTTCGGCGGGCGAGGGATCCCCTACCTGGACTACTTTTTCATGGGCGGCGATGGCATGTCGCAGGCCATTCCGCTGCGAGGCTACGAGGACCCGCTGGCCACCTACTCCGCACAGGAAGGCGGCCGGGCAATGATGAAATACACTTTCGAGCTGCGGATTCCCATTTCGCCGAATCCGACCATCTTCGGCCTGATCTTCGCCGAGGCGGGCAATACCTGGCCGCGACTGGCCGACGCCGACCCCTTCAGCATGAGACGGTCGGTGGGCATCGGTGCTCGCATGTTCATGCCCATGATTGGCGTGCTGGGATTCGATTACGGCTACGGCTTCGACGTCGATCCCGTCACCGGGCGTAGGAGCGGCTGGAAGCCTCACTTCGTATTCGGCAGGGCGTTCTAGTCGCTGCGGTCATCGACCAACCGGAGTGGAAGCAAAGCACGCCCGCCCGGGCTCACGAAACGCGGAGACATCTCACGGCTGAACGACGGATCGACTCTCAGCCAGAATCACGGAAGCAAAGGAGGAGATCGTGAGAATGAGACAATTCGCAGTGCCGGCGTTGTTGGCTTTCGTCCTTGGCGCGGTGGGACAAGTGTCGAGCGCGAGCGGGCAGAACGTCAAACTGGGCTACATCGATTCGCAGCGGATCCTCGCGGAATTCAAAGAGGCCCAGGACGCTCAGAAGAAGCTCGACGAAATCGTAGCCCAGTGGCGGCAGGAGCGAGAGCAACTGCAGAAACAGCTCCAGGACATGCAGGAGCAGTATCAGAAACAAAGCCTGCTGCTCAGTGAAGAGCGCAAGCGCGAACGGGAGCAGGAAATCCAACAGCTGTACCAGCGCCTGATGGAGTACGACAACCAGAAGTTCGGCGCCCAGGGCGAAGTCTACAAGAAACAGCAGGAGCTGTTCGAGCCCGTCTACCAGAAGATCCGCCAGGCCATCGAGAACGTGGGCAAGGAAGGCGGCTACAGCTACATCTTCGACATCGCCGGCGGGTTGATCGTCTACAAATCGGACGATCAGCCGGACCTCACCGATCAGGTGCTGGAACAACTCAACAAGGGCGTGACGACCAGCTCGTCCGGTCGTTAGCGAGGCCGGCGGTATGAAGCTCACGGTCGCTGAGCTCGCCCGGCGCCTGGGTGCTGAGCTGGTCGGCGACGGCTCCGTGGAGATCGTGGGGGTCGCGCCGATCGAAAGCGCGCGAAAAGGCCAGATTTCCTTCGTGGCCAGTTCGCGCTACGCCAAGTTTGTGGAACGCACCGAGGCGAGCGCCCTCATCGTCCCTCCGGATCTGCCGATCGACGTGGATTTGCCCCTCCTGCGCACGGCCAATCCCTACTTCGCCTTCCAGCAGGTCGTGCGCTTATTCCACCCCGAGGAACACAGGCTTCCGGAGGGAGTACACACCGCCGCCGTCGTGCACGAGTCCGCACGCCTCGGCGAAAGAGTAGCCATCGGGCCCTACGTCGTCGTGGAAGAAGGGGCCGTGATCGGCGACAGGGTGCAGATTTACCCCGGATGCTACCTCGGACGGGAGGTCACCGTCGGTGCGGACTCCGTGCTGCACGCGAATGTGGTGATCCGCGAGCGGGTGAAGCTCGGCGAGCGGGTGGTGGTCCACGCGGGGTCCGTGATCGGTTCCGATGGGTTCGGCTTCGCACGAGAGGGCGAAAAGTACTACAAGATCCCCCAGGCGGGCATCGTCGTGGTGGAAGACGATGTGGAGATCGGTGCGGGTTGCTGCATCGATCGGGCTACTCTCGGCGAAACGCGGATCTGCAAAGGGGCCAAACTCGACAACCTCATCCACGTGGGCCACAATGTGGTGATTGGAGAGAACACGGTCATCGCCGCTCAGACAGGTTTCGCCGGGAGCACGATCGTGGGGAAAAACGTGATGGTGGGAGGTCAGGCGGGTTTCGCCGGACACATGACTATCGGCGACGGAGCCCTCATTTCCGCCCAGTCGGGAGTGACCAAGAGCATCCCGCCGGGGACACGGGTATTCGGCTACCCGGCCCGTCCCGTCCACCAGGCCCGGCGCGAAGAAGCCGCCCTCCGCCGCCTCCCCGAGCTACTCAAACGCGTCCGTGAACTCGAGCAGCGTCTTCGGGAGCTCGAAGGTCAACTCCGCGCAGCGGATGAGAATCGGGAAGAAGAGGCCGGTTAGACCTTTCGGAGCAGGCAAACGAGGCAAGGGAGATGCTATTGCGGCAGCAAACCATCGGTAAGGAGGTCAGCCTTTCGGGAATCGGCCTTCACACCGGGAACAAAACAACCATTACGTTCAAACCGGCACCGCCCAACTACGGGATCCGGTTCCGCAGAGTAGATCTCGACACCAGTCCGGAAATCCCGGCGGTGATCGAAAATGTGGTGGACATATCGAGAGGTACCTCGCTCGGCAAAGACGGCGTAGTGATCCACACCGTGGAGCACGTCCTCGCGGCCATCTACGGTTTGGAAATCGACAACGTGCTCGTGGAACTCGAAGGAAACGAACCACCCGTGGGCGACGGCAGCGCCCTGCCCTTCGTCGAGAAATTGCAGGAAGCGGGGATCGTGGAACAGAACGAACCCCGCGACATCCTGGTGATCGACCGGACGATCACGTACCACGATGAAGAGAAACGCGTCGACATCGTGGTCACCCCCTCCGACCAGTTCCGCATCACCTTCATGGTGGACTACCAGAATCCCGCTCTCGGCACCCAGTACACTTCGCTGTACTCTCTCGCCGACGAGTTCGTGAAAGAATACGCCCCAGCGCGTACCTTCTGCTTTCTGCACGAAGTGGAAGAATTGTGGGAGCAGGGACTTGTACGCGGGGGCAACCTGGACAATGCCATCGTCATCATCGATCGCGAGGTCTCCGAGGAGGAGCTGGAAAGGCTGCGCAAGATGTTCGGGATCAGCGAATCGGTCAAGCTGGGCAGCAACGGCATCCTGAACGGCAAAGAGCTGCGTTTCAAGAACGAGCCGGTGCGGCACAAGACCCTAGACCTCATCGGTGATCTCGCACTCGTCGGCGTACCCATCCGCGGGCACATCCTGGCGGCCCGCTCCGGTCACGCAGCCAACGTGGAACTCGCCAAGATCCTGCGTAAGGAGTACGAGAAAAAACAGCTCAAGGCCAGGTACTCCGTCCCCAAGGCCAAAGCGGGTGTGGTGTTCGACGTACAGGCCATTCAGAAAATCCTGCCCCACCGCTTCCCGTTCATGCTGGTGGACCGGATCGTGGACCTCGTGCCGCAGCAGCGGGTGGTCGGGTACAAGAACGTGACCTACAACGAACCCTTTTTCACCGGACACTTTCCCGAGCATCCGATCATGCCGGGTGTGCTGATCGTCGAAGCGATGGCCCAGGTAGGCGGCGTCCTCCTGTTGAATGCGGAGGCCAACCCGGACGAAAAGCTCGTCTACTTCACGGGGATCGACAACGTGCGCTTTCGCAAGCCCGTCGTCCCGGGAGACCAGCTCTGGTTCGAAGTGGAGATGGTCAAGTTCCGCCGGTCCATCTGCAAGATGGCCGGCAAGGCTTTCGTAGACGGCGAACTGGTGTGCGAAGCGGAGATGATGGCCGCGATCGTCGACCGGGAGAGCGTCTGAGAGTCCTCGCGTCGACGACTGGCCTGGGCGCGACACCTGTGTGAAGTGAACCCCAGTGGCACGGGTGCGCCCCAAGGCCGGGCTGTTCCGTGAGCCACCGAGTGGTCACGTACCGGGGACGCGACGCGAAGAGCTGCTTGCTTAGGCGTACCGCCGAGGCGGCCGCTGTCCACGGCTCTGAGAAAGCGCGTTTGCTCGCAGGAAACAGGGACTGCAACACTTCAGGCCACAGACTGGCTTTACCGTCGGTTTTTCCTGGGTGGGACCCAATGTACCCGGCGCGACGAGGCTCCCGACGGACAACTTTCCGGCCGACAGCTTTGCTGACCAGGACAGCGACGGAGGTCTGGCCACAAGCCAACGCCTGCGCCGGCCGGTTCGGTGTTTGCCAGCTCCACGTCGACGGGCCGGCGAAGATCGCGCGGGCCAGTTTCGTGTTCCGTCCCGTTCCGATCCGCTCCAAATGACGTCTTGAGCCGCTGTACAGGAGGTGATGTGGCGGGAACCCTCATCCATCCGACCGCCGCGGTCCATCCATCGGCTCATCTGGGAGAGGATGTGGAAATCGGCCCCTACGCCGTGGTCGAGGAGGACGTTGTGATTGGCGACCGCACCACGGTGGCCGGTCACGCGCTCATCGCCCGCGGCACCCGAATTGGCCGCGACTGCCAGGTGCACTACAGCGCGGTGGTCGGGACGATCCCGCAGGACCTGAAATTCGAGGGCGAAGAAACCAGGCTGGAAATTGGCGACCGGACGGTGATCCGCGAGTTCTGCACGTTGAACCGGGGCACCAAAGAGAGCTGGAAGACGATCATCGGCTCCGATTGCCTGCTGATGGCCTACGCTCACGTGGCCCACGATTGCGTGATTGGCGACCGCTCGGTGCTGGCGAACGGTGTTCAGCTCGGCGGCCACGTGGTCGTGGAGCACGACGCCGGAATCGGAGGCTGGACGCCGGCGCACCAATTCACTCGGATCGGGCAGTACGCGTTCGTGGGGGGCGGGTATCGGATCGTCAAAGATGTGCCGCCGTTCGTGCTCGCCTCGGGCGAACCCCTGCGCTTCTACGGCCTGAACCTGGTCGGCCTCCGGCGGCGCGGTTTCAGTGCCGAACGTGTCGCTGTGATCAAGCGGGTGTACAAGCTCATCTACCGCTCCGGTCTCAATGTGAGCCAAGCCCTCAAGCGGCTCCCGGACGAAGTGGAAATGAACGACGACGTCCGTGCGATCGTCGAATTCATCGAGCGGAGCGAGCGGGGCATCATCGGAGGCTGAACTTGGCGAAGCACCGCTGGCAACTCATCATCACCCGCCGTCTCGACGGTGCCACGAACATGGCAATCGACCACGTGCTCGCGACTACCGCTTCCCCCGACGACCCACCCCTCCTGCGCCTGTACGACTGGCAACCACCAGCCATTTCCCTCGGGTTTCACCAAGACGCCTCCGAGATCGATTGGCAGACGGCTCATCGGTTGGGCTACGAGGTGGTGCGACGCCCCACGGGGGGGCGCGCCATTCTTCACGCCGACGAAATCACCTACAGCGTGATCATCCCCGCGGCACATCCGCTGTACAAACGCTCCGTGGGGGCCACCTACGCGATGCTGAGCCGATGTTTCCAGTGCGGTCTCCAGTCGCTCGGGCTCCCCCTGGACTTCATTCCGGCTGCGCGGGGCGACAATCGTCCCGCACGCACCAGCGCTGGGCTCTTCTGTTTTGCCGCTTCTGCCCGTCACGAACTGAAGGTGAAGGGGAAAAAGATCCTCGGCAGCGCGCAGCGCCGTTACCCGGGCGCCGTTCTTCAACACGGCTCCCTGCTTCTGGGTCCAGCTCACCGGCGCCTGGTGGATTGCGTGCGGGTCAATCCGGACGAGCGCGAATGGCTTCGGCACTTCCTGAGCACTCGCACGACTTCTCTCCGGGAGCTGACTTCGCGCCCTTTCCGGTTCGAACAGGTGGCTCGAGCGATTCAGGTTGGATTCGAAGTGGAACTAGAGGCCGAGTTCGAGCCACGGGAGCTTTCGGCGGCGGAACTCGCACAGGTGGAGCGAGCGAAACGGATGTTCGAGATCGAAGGAGGGATGGGCGATGCGCAAACTATTCTGGTTGCTGCTGGCGGCTTCGCTGACGGCCAAGACCGTTGACGCGCAGGATTTCCGCTTTTCGATCTACCCACCTCACGAAATAGAAGCCAAGGCAGGAGAGCTCGCGGACTTCCTCGGAACGGTACTCGGCGGAGGCTTAGTCCACACTGCCAAGCTGCATGGCGTGGGCGGATTCGACGCAGGCATCCGCGTGATTTCCGTGTTCGTGCCTTCGCGCTACAGCGAGGTGCCGGTCGGGCCTCTGAAGGACAAGGAATTCATCGCCGTTCCGATGCTCCACGCGAGCCTCGGCCTGCCCGGTCCTTTCGAAGTAATGGTCCGCGGGATGCAGGTCACGCTGGGCGACAAACCGACCCAAGGGACCGTGACGATTGTGGGAGCAGGCATCAAAATGGGCTTGCTGCAGAACATCTTGCTTCCACGGGTCACCGCGATTGCAGCCTACCATCAGCTCACGGTACCGGAAACCTTTGAGCTCGGGAAGACCCGGGTCATCAGTCTACGGCTCGCCGTGAGCAAGGGAGTCCCGATGTTCGGGTTCTATGGCAGCTTCGGCCTCGACTGGACCAATCTGGAGGTGAGCTTTCCCGGCACGGGCGTACCTCCGTACGAAGAGGGCTGGTCCCACTCCTACGACCGCGTGGGATTCGTGGGCGTCTTCGGCATCACCTTTTCGCCTTTCCCCTTCGTGACGGCCAATCTCGAGTACGCAGCGGCCAAGATGTCCGGCTTCACCGCCGGGCTGAGCATTAGCTTCCGGTAGAGCCTTGGCTGGAGACGTTCCGCGTAAGAAACTGATCCTCCTCGGGGCCACCGGCTCCATCGGCCAGAATTGTCTCGACGTGGTCCGGCGACACCCGGATCGATTTAGAATCGTCGGCCTGGCTGCCCATCGCAGAGCGGAACAGCTGGCCGAAGCGACCGCCGAGTTTCGGCCGCAGATAGTGGCTCTCAGCGATCCCGAGGTGGGCCAGCGCTGGCGCGACCACCTCCGGGCCCTTTGCCCCACGGTCCTGGTTGGCCCCGACTCCCTGACCGAGATTGCCACATGGCCGGAGGCCGATCTGGTGGTCAACGGGCTGGTGGGAGCCGTGGGGCTCGCACCCACGTACCACTGCGTGCGCGCTGGCCGCAGCGTCGCCCTGGCCAACAAGGAAAGCCTGGTGGTCGGCGGTGAGTTAATCATGCTGGCGGCCGCTGCCTCTGGCTCCCGCATCGTCCCCATCGATTCCGAGCACAGCGCCATTTTCCAGTGTCTACAGGGCGAGCCAACGGAGGCCATCCAGCGAATCCTGCTCACGGGGTCAGGCGGGCCCTTCCGCACCTGGCCAGCTGACAAGATCGCCAACGCCACCGTGGACCAAGCCCTCGCCCACCCCAACTGGGTGATGGGCCCCAAGATCACGATCGACAGCGCGACGCTGATGAACAAGGGCCTGGAGATCATTGAGGCGCACTGGCTGTTCAGCGTCCCGGTGGAGAAGATCGAGGTTGTGATTCACCCCCAGTCCGTTGTACATTCGATGGTGGAGTTCGTGGATGGCTCCGTGAAGGCTCAGCTCGGGATGCCCGACATGCGCGTGCCCATCCAGTACGCCCTCAGCTACCCGGAGCGCCTGGAGGCCGATTTTCCACGGGTGGATTTCGTTTCTCTCGGCCATCTTGATTTCGAAGAACCAGATTTTGAACGCTTCCCCGCCCTCATTCTCGCGTACGAAGCCGCTAAGACGGGAGGCACGAGTCCGGCCGTCCTGAACGCCGCCAATGAAGTAGCGGTGCGGGCTTTTCTGGACCGGCGCATCCCCTTCGGCCGAATCGCTCAGGTCATCGAGAGCACGCTGGCTGAGCACCAGCCCCACCGACCGCGCGACCTCCAGGACCTGTTGGAAGTAGACCGCTGGGCGCGCGAGCGGGCGGAACAACTCGTCACGTCAGCGTAGAGAACCGGAGAGCTTGCGAGACGGGAAGACGAACTGTCGTGACGCGACGAGCTAGGAACGGACGGGCGGCAGAAGGGATGGCCGCCAAGATTCGACGTCGGGTCTTTCGTCGCCACACGCCGGAGCGGGCTACCGCAAGAACGTGAAGCGCCCTTTTGCAGTCTCGTCCAGAGGAAGGAATGAGTGGAGTTTCCCGTGGAAGGCGGCCGGCTTGTTGGCCACGTCGGAAGCGTCGTCTCTGCACGCCGTCCTGCTGTGTCCCTGCGGCTTGTCGCGGTTTTGCACAAACCTTGCAGCGCATTGCCGGCGCAGAGTAGTACTCGCCGCGCGGCCAGGGCCGGCGCTGCTCCCGGTCCGGGTGAAGTCGAGGTAGGGTAAGCCATTGCGGGGGCGGACTCGGTCGCGGGAAACAGCCTGCGCCTTTGGCGACGGCCCCGCTCAGTACCCGGTTGAGCGACCAGGATTTCTACCCCGGGGCCGGAGCGGGGCGAACTTCGACACTGGAGGGATCGCAGGGCTTGGCCAGACCGATTGGGTCCCAATGGCCGCCGCGGCCGGTAGATTTCAATCGTTCGCATCGAAGAGGACGAAGACATGCTGGCAACCATTTTCCCGTTCCTGATCTCTTTCATCGTCGTGCTGGGGATCCTCATCTTCGTGCATGAGCTGGGCCATTTTCTCGCGGCCAAGGCCGTCGGCATCCGCGTGGAGCGATTTTCGCTTGGATTCCCACCCAGGCTGATCGGCAAGAAGATCGGCGAGACCGACTACTGTATCTCCGCCATCCCCTTCGGGGGATACGTGAAACTGGCCGGCATGATCGATGAAAGCATGGACGAAGGGGGAATCAAGGGAGAGCCCTGGGAGTTCATGTCGAAGCCCATCTGGGCCCGCTTCCTGGCAATCATCGCTGGCCCCGCGATGAACCTCTTCCTGGCCATCGTGGTGTTCGCGGCCCTCGCCTACTACACCGGGGTAGCAGTGGCCGTTGGCCCCGTGGTGGGGCAGGTCCAACCCGGCATGCCAGCCGACAGCGCCGGTTTCCAGCCCGGCGACCGAATTCTGCAGATCAACGACCAAAAGGTCCAGTCCTGGGAAGATCTCGTTCGCATCATCCACGGGGCCCCAGGGGTCCGTCTGATGATCGTGCGCCAGCGCGATAGCCAAATCGACACGGTCTTCGTCACACCGGTGAAGGACATCGTTCAGGATATCGGTCTCATCGGTATTGCCCCGCAGACGAAGCTCCAGAAAGTAGGGTTCTTCGCCGCCCTCGCCAAGGGAGTCGAGAACTGCTGGTACCTCAGCAAGCTTCTGGTGCGCTCCTTCGCGCTCATGGCCAGCGGACAGATCTCCTGGCGAGAGGGGATCGGCGGGCCCGTCCGAATCGCTCAGATGGCCGGAGAAAGCGCCAAACGGGGGCTCGGCAGCTTCCTCGGCTTTCTGGCGTTCATCAGTCTGAACCTCGGCTGGATCAACCTCCTGCCGGTGCCCGCCCTGGACGGCGGTCATTTGGTGCTGCTGGTCATCGAGGCCGTCACGCGGAGGCCCGTTTCCAACCGCGTGCGCATGATTGTGCAGCAGGTGGGGATGGTGCTGCTCATCGGCCTGATGATCCTGGCGATCGTGAACGACATCCTGCGCCTTCTGTGACGTAGCCTCGCTCACGGCCCTCCCCCACGCGCAGCCCCCGGCCGCGGGGGTTGCAGCCTTCAAGTCGTCGAATGACGACTGGGGCTGCCGCGTCCTGCAGGACGGCTGC